>JAFGOK010000373.1 GCA_016926535.1 Micromonosporaceae bacterium
AGCCACTGCGGCTCGCCGCGTTCCAGGGCGGTGCGGATGTTCTTGGTCTGGAAGAACGACGCCCGGGGAACGAGTCGGCCGCCGCGAACCCCAGCGATCAGGGCCACGCACTCCTCGACCACGTTCAAACCCGCATTCGTACCGGCGGCCACCACCATGCCGGGGATGTCGACGAGTTCGCCGTGCCGGCGGTAGGGCCGGGCGGTGACGACGACGTGTCCGCCGTCGCGGAGCACGGCAGCGACTCCGGTGAGGATCTGGGTGAACCCTTCCGCCAGCGTGTCGGGTTCGGAGTACGCGAGGTTGCTGGTGCTGCCGTACCTGTGGTGGATCTTGCGAACCTTGCCGCGACGGGGTCCGGGAGTCCGGACCAGACCGTGGGTGGACGGCCCGTACGGCGGCGAGGTCACCACCAGAGCGATCCGCCCGTGGGCGGAGGCCGGCAGGATCGCCGGCAGCCGCCGGGAGTCCCCGGTGAAGATGTCACCGGCCCCGGTGGCGCCCTGCCGGCGGGCGAGGGCGATGTTGGCCGCAGCCAGGTCGGCCCAGCGCGGCTCGTACTCCACCCCGATGCCGTCCCGACCCAGGTGCATGGCCTCGACGATGGTGGTGCCGATCCCGGCCATCGGGTCGGCGACCAGGTCACCAGGCTGGGTGTAGGTGTTGATGGCGTACCGGGCGATCGCGGGGAGCATCTTGCCGGGGTGGGTGATCGACGCCGGCGTGTAGCGGCCCCGCCGCTGGTCGCGGGAGCAGATCTGGCCGGTCAGCCACACCGACCCCGGCAGTTCGCCCGCGAGCATCTCGGCGGTAGCCACGCTGCCGGAGATGTCCTGAACGGTTTCGGGACGCATGGGGATACGACGGTCAGGCATGGGTGACCTCCGGAAACTCGGTGGGGGTGAACACCAGGGGCATGCGATGCGCGTCGGCGTGCCGGCCGCCGGCCAGGACGGCGTCGGCTGAGGCGCCATCGGCCGGGACGGTGAGCGCCTGGGCGCGGGGCTCGGACTCGGGTAGCCGGGTCACGATCAGCAGTTGCTGGTGCCAGCGCAGTCCGGCGGCCGGGGCGGCGGCGATGATCGCCCGCCGCAGGCTGGGCCGCTCGGCGGTGGGCTCGGTGCTGGTGGGGACGACGATGAGGAATCCGCCGGGGCGCAGCAGGGTCTGCCAGCGCTGCAGCGCGAGCGCGAGGTCCGTCGAGTTGTCAGGCTCGTCGGGGCGTGGCAGCGTGGCCAGCACGAGCGCGGCCTCAGTGGCGCAGGTGGTGGTATCGCGCGGTGGGATGGGTTCGCTGGGCGGTGGCGGGAGGACCCGGATCCGCTGGCCGTCCTTCCCCGGGGAGATGGTGGCGGGAACCCGGTGCAGGAACCAGGCCGCCGCCGTGACGGCCGGATGGGCGTCGAGGTCGATGATCAGATCGCCGTCGGCGGTGTACGTGCGGATGATCTCGGCAACGGCGACTGGAGTCGCGCCGTGCCAGGACGGCAGGCGGCCGATTGGGGAACGACGACTGCTCGATTGGCAGTCTGCGGCGAGGAAGACCCCGACGGGGACCCTGGGACGAGTGCGGGACGAGGTGGGTGCCATAGCTGCGTTGGCCACGTTCGTCGCGCGGAGCGGACACTATGTGATACAGATTTCGGCCCCGTTTTGGACAACCAGCCGACAGATTCGGTGTTATCCGTGAGCCGATGACGAGCGGTGAACACGATCGACTTGCCCTGAGTCCGCAGCCCAGAGCACCTCCAGAGCCGTCATTGCGGCGAGGGGACCAGAAACCGCCGGCTTGTGCGGAGGGTGGCCCGGGTCAGCCAGTCGATTCCGGAGATGCCGCCGCCGTAAACAAGATCGCGATGTTCGTAAACAAGATCTACTTGCCCTGTGAACAAGATCCGCCCGTTCGTGAACACGCAGGTCGTGGCATTGATCGCGAAGAGTGCGTGGTTACGGTGTGGACTCTGGGGTCGGAGTGGGAGTCGGGGTGCTTCGCGGGCGCGGGCTTCGCCGGCTGGGGTCGTAAAACCTGTGACTGAGCACGATAAGTGGCACCGGCGCTCGGCTGTGAGCTGCGGCGACTGCTGTGGATTGAGCAGCAACTTGGCACTTTCTGGGCACGTTACTTGGCACTTCGGTACGGCCAGCCTCTCCGACTTGGTGACCGAAAGTTAAGTTGATCGCTGCATCGCGGATCATCAGACCCTGGCGCGTTGTACGCAGCGTGACATGAGTCGGCTGGCGGAAAGTGCCCATGTTGGCTGAGGGGCGGCCTGCGGAGCGTTGCGACACGCCGGCTGGGCTGGTCATTCTCGACGGTGCGGGGCTGGAGCCGCTTCGGGTGGTATTGAGGTTGGGTGGCCGTCTTGGACGGTGCGCCGGCAGGGTGTCGGTTGCCGTCGCATCTGTCACGCCTGGACGATCTCGCTGTCGGGCTCGCCATCGGGCCGGATGACGGCGGCCGGCTGCGGTTGGGGCCGGGCTGGCCGAAGCGGTGGACGGCGCGGGTGGTCACGGCCGCTGGCGAGGCGACGGTGCCGGTGGCGGAGTTGGCCGGCCGACCGGTGGCCTGCGGCATGGTCCCGTTGCGGCGGTTTTCGTGGGCGCGGCGCCAGCGGCACCGGCCGGGGTTGCAGTACCTGGTAGGTACCGGACGGCATCACGGCTTCGAGAGCCTCGCTGAGCAGCAGTTGCTGCTCGTGGTGGATTTCCTCGGCGTGGTCGAGGTGGTGTCCCAGCCGCTGGAACTGCGGATGACCACTGTGGAGGGTTGGGCTCGGCACGTGCCGGACTTCCTGGTGGTGGCCCGCGATGGGACGTGGTTGATCGATGTGCGGCCGGCGGGGCGGGTCGGTGACGAGGACCGGCTGCGGTTCGCCGCGTCGGCGGAGGTCGCCTTGGTGGCCGGCTGGCGGTATCTGGTGGTGACCGGTTGGCAGCCGAACGTGTTCGATGTGGTGGATGCGCTCTCGGCGCAGCGGCGGCCGTTGGCCGATCCGCTCGGGGTGCAGCCGCAACTGCTGGCGGCGGCCGGGGTGGGGCCGGTGGCGTTCGCCGCGCTGGTGGCGGCGGCGTCGTGGCCGGGGGTGGCCCGCGCGCACACGCTGCATCTGTTGTGGCACCGGCAGCTGGCACTGGATCTGGCCGCCGGGCTGGGTGAACACACCCGGGTGTGGGCGGTGACGCCATGAGCGGCGACCAGTCCCGGGTTGCGGTGGGCCGCCAGCCGGTGGTGTTGGAGGACCTGACCGAGTGGCAGCAGGAGATCGTGCGGCTGCGGTACGCGCACGTGCAGGAGGCCGAGACCGGGTTCCGCAGCGGGGATCCGTGGCGGGCGGTGCCGGGCGAGCCGCGCCAGGGCTTCGACCCGAGGTCCACGACGGTGGCCCAGCGCCGCGCGGCGAAGGTCGCCGAGCTGGCGGCGTTGGGGGCGGACGAGGCTGCGGCGATCGGGTTCACCCGGGTCAGTGTCCGCACGTTGCAGCGCTACGCGGTGGCCTGCCGACGGTTGGGGATGCTCGGCTGCGTTGACGGACACTGGCTGCGCGCCTCGGCCGGGCACCTGGTGGGCGACGAGCCGGTTCACGAGGCGATCTTCGCAGTGCGGGCCGAGACGCTGCACCGGTCCCGGGTGAGTATGGCCACCCGGCATCGCCTGGTCGCCCAGTACCTGCGGGAACGGTTCGGGACCGAGGTGGCGGTGCCGTCGTACTGGACGCTGCGGCGGGTGTGGTTGGAGTGGTTCGGCCCCGGCGGGACCCGGCAGCGGTATGCCCGCTCCGGCGTGGGTGAGCTGCCCTCGGGTGGGCATGTGGTGGTGCACCGGCCGGGGCAGGTGGTGGCGCTGGACACCACGGTGCTGCCGGTGAAGGTCCGCGAGCAGGTGTTCGGCGATGCGGTCTCGGCGCACCTGACCCTGGCCCTGGACGTCTACACCCATGCGATCGTCGGGTTCCGGTTGACGCTGGTGTCGGACACCTCGGTCGACGTGGCGATGATGCTGCGTGACGTGATGACGCCCAAGCCCCTGCGCGAGGGCTGGGGACCGGAGCTGGCCTGGGCATATCCGGGCGTGCCCGCGGCGGTGGTCGAGCAGTTGGCCGGGTATCCGGTGGCAGGGGTGCCGTTTCTGACCCCGGAGACGATCACCGTCGATCACGGTTCGGTCTACAAGAACCACCACCTCGTCCAGGCCCAGCGGGTCCTGGGGGTCAACGTCCTGCCAGCTCGGGTACTTCGCCCGACGGACAAGCATGCGGTGGAGCGCACGTTCGCCGGAATCCAGAGTCTGCTGTTCGAGCTGCTGCCGGGCTGGCAGGGCATCGACGTCGCCGACCGGGGCGCTGATCCAACCGGCGATGCGACGTTGACGCTGACGGAGATGGAGCACCTGGTCGCGACCTGGATCGTCAAGATCTGGCAACAGCGAGTATTGGGTGAGTACGCCCCGGCCTGGGATCCCGGCGGTGTCCACAGCCCCAACAGCCTGTTCGCAGCGGCGAGCGGTCAGGGTGGGCTGGCGGTGCAGGTTCCGCCGCCGGAGTTGTACTACCCGCTGCTGCCCTGCTCGCATGTGAAGATCCACGGCCGGCGTGGGGTGAAGATCCGCGGACTGTGGTACGACGGCCCGGCACTGGATGACTACCGCGACCAAGTCTCGGCGCGAGGCGGGCGACACCGGGGCCGGTGGGCAGTCCACTACGACCGCCGCGACGCCCGATGGGTGTTCTTCCAAGACCCCAACGATCACGGCTGGCATCGGCTGGCCTGGGTCGGAATGCCCGCCGACGGGCAGCTGCCCGCGTTCGGTGACGCCTGCCGGGAACAGTTGCTTCGCACAGTCAAACAGGCCGGGCTGACGCCCCGCTCGGACGCCGAACTGCTGCCGGTACTACTGGACCTGCTCGCCGAGGCCGCACCGGTCGACCGATGGGCGACCCAGGACTCCAAACAGGCACGTCGCCGGCAGGCCCGGGAGGCCACCCAGGCCGCTGCGGCGCAGGCCGACCGACCCAAACCCGCCGAGGCCGATGCACCACCGGCGCCGGTGGTGCCGCTGCGCCGGGTCGAGCGGCTCACCCAAGCGCAGGATGCGATCGATGCCGAACGGCGCCGCCGCCGCGAGCAGGCAGTGCCGAACCGGCCGACCCCGCCCCCGAGGCTCGGGGATGCCTTCCGCCGTCACAGCCTGCTGCGGCTGCCCGACGACGATGAACCGGAACCCGCGTCGTGAGCGGCCCGGCAAACCACGACCCAGCCGCGGACGCGGCGGCGGTGCCGTTCGTGCTGCCGGGCCCGGCCGTTGTCCGGGAGACCGTGGCCGGGTGGGCACAGTGGCGGCACACCCGGCATAGCTTCACGCCCGCACCCCAGCTGTCGCTGGCCCGGTGGCGGCGGCTTGGCCCACGCCGGCGGATGCTGCATGACCTGCACCGGGCGGCCACGCACGCGAACCTGCCGATCCTGGAAACCCCGATGAGCGCCGTCGTGTCCCGGATCATGGGCTCGCGGATCCAGACCAACGCCCTCAAACGCACCCCGACCACCCGCGCCGGCCTGATGATCAATGGGGGTGGGTACCAGGGCAAGACCGAGACCGCCTGCGAGGTCGCCGCCGTGTTCGAAGACCAGTGGTTGGCCCTGCACGACCAGCTCAACCCCGACGCGGTTGCCGGCACCCGGGACCTGGTGGCCACCGTGGCCTACGTGCCGACCCCGGTCACCGCGACCCCGAAAAGCGTCTGCGAGGCCATCTTGGACTTCTACGGCGCCCCGCATCGGGGCATGACCCTGGCCCAACTGGTCCACGCGGTGCGCACCTCGTTACACGACCACGCCACGAAGGTCCTCATCCTCGACGACATCACCCGGCTGCGCATGCACCGCGAGGCCGACCAGGACACCCTGGACCTGCTGCGCTCGCTGATGGGTATGCATGTCACGCTCGTCCTCATCGGCGTCGGCATCCCCACCTCCGGGCTGCTGCGCGAAGGCCGCCCCACTGGCGGGACCGCAGGCACGGGTTTCGCTGATCAGACCGCCACCCAGACCCAGCGGCGCTTCGACCTGGTCGACCTCGACCCGTTCGGCTACGACACCCCGCAGGCGATCGCCGCCTGGACCGCGCATCTGGCCGGGGTTGAAACCCACCTGCGGCTGCTGGCCGCGAGGCCGGGCATGCTCACCGACGGCGTGATGCCCGAATACCTGTTCCGGCGCACCGGCGGCGTGGTCGGGCTGCTCGAACGGCTCATCGAAGATGGTTGCGCACTGGCCATCGACACCAGCGTCGAGCAGTTGACCGGCGACCTGCTCGACGAGGTCACCATCAACCTCGGCAACATCGACCGCCCAGCCGCCGAGATCCCCACCATCCCCACTGCGGCGTCCCGCGCACCCAAGCCCCCTGTCCGCAACACCGTCTTCGACGACCACGGCACCCCACCGGCGGGCGCCGTCGGATGAGCCACCGACCCGTACCGTTGCCGCGTAGCCTCGCCCCGCTGCACGAGGAGTCGCTGGCCGGTTTCCTGCTGCGCCTGGCCTTCCGCCTCGGCCTGTCCCCGGCCCGCCTGACCGAGGCGGTGGGACTATCTGGCGCCAGCGCGACCGGCAGGGTTCCGATCCGGTTCCTGCTGGCCTTCGACACCGACATCGTCGATCCGTTCACCGTCGCCACCCGCCTGGACTCGTCCGAGGCCCAAGCATTGACCCTGGCCACCGTCCGCAGCACCTACCCTCCCGTCGACCCCGGCTTTCGGTTCCACCGCGGCTACCACGCCCCACCCACACGGACGATCAACACGATGTTCGCCCAGGAACGCTGGATCCTGGCCCGAACCAGCCGCTACTGCCCGGACTGCCTGGCCGGCGACGGCAGTACCATCCAGCACCACTTCGGCGGCGCCTGGAACAAACTCTGGCACCTGCCGGTCGCCTTCGCCTGCCCCACCCACCATCGGCTGCTGGAATATCGTTGCCCGGCCTGCGACCAACCCGCGATGGCCCGCCGCCCCGGAAACGGTCTGATCACGAGCCCGACCGTCAGCGACCTGCACCCCGCGGCCTGCCGCAACCCCGACAGCGAGCGCCTCGTCTGCGGCTGGCGGCTGGACACCCCGACCAGCCCGGCATCCGATCAGAATCTCCCGGCACTGCTGGCGCTGCAATACCACCTGCTGCACCGGCTACGCCACGACGAACCAGTCACCAGCGTCGGTCTGCCAGCCACACCGGCGCAGTACTTCATCGATCTACGAATCCTTGCCTGCCTGATCACCGTGTCCTGGCCAGCCGCCGGGCATCTCGTCAACGACCGCCGCCAAGCCGACCGCATCGACGCGCACGCCACCGCCACCCGCCGCCACGTCGAGCAGGTTCGCCGTGACGCACTCCTGGCCCGCGACCACGCCCTCTACGACACCCCACCGGCAGACACCGCAGCGTGCGCCGCCCTGCTCGGCCTCGCCGACTCGATCACCCACGCCAGCGACCCCAGCCACGCCCGTGACCTGCTCGACCCCTTGCTCCACACGGTCCCCGACACCCACCGCAGCTGGATCAAACAGTTCCTCCGAGGCCAAGGCGTCAGCTCACCGGGCCTACGGACCACGCTCGGACCCGCCGTCGGCGCAGCCCACATCGCAGGTCCCATTGCCGTCGCGTCCCGGACCATCAACCACCCTGCCCCGACACCCCGCTCGGTCCGGTTCGATCTGCGGCACATCCCACAACGCATCCCCACCACCTGGATCGACAGCTACTTCGCAGCCTTCACCGACCTGCCATCTCGACTGCTGCACCACGTGATCGCAGCCCGCCTGGCACGGATGGTCCTCGGCGCCAAGACCACCAATACCGATCTGGCTGACGCCGTCGTGCCACTGGGCATGGCCCGCGTGACCACCACGACCGCGATCACCATCGTCGCCAACCACCTCGCAGGCACGGCTCGCCAATCCGCGTTTGACCAGGCCATCGACGCACTTGCCGATCATCTCGAAACTCACCTGGCACCTACCGACTACGGCAAGCGCCGCACCGTGCTCGCCACCTGGTCCATCCCACCCGCCGACTGGGCCGAGATCACCGACAGGCTCCCCACCAGCGTCCAGACGGCCTGCGGTTGGCGACGCGTCACCTGGGACGACCCGAAACAGCTCCTGGCCACCGTCTGGATCTGGTATCAGGCCACCAGCGGCGACCTCGTCTACAACCCTCACATGGATCGTGATCGAAACGCCCGAGGTCGCCGCGGACCCGCCACGAGGTTCATCCACAGAACCTGGAACCGCCTCGTGGACCACGTCGATCCCTACGGCCAACTCCGCGATCGCATCGGCCCCTACCTTGACCAGATCACCACAATGATCGACACAGACCAGCCACTCGACGCATGATCCAATATGATCTTCACCCAGGCGCCAACCTCACGCTCCGTAACAACCGCGACGGGCTACGCACCGTGAGGGGCCAGAGACCAAATCGAAGCAGGTGCCAATCTCCGTGACCAAGTGCCAACTAGCGTGACCAGTCACAGTAAACAAGATCAAGTGCGCCTGACGAGTGAGGCCGGGGTGCTCGTAAACAAGATCAGCGAAGAATTCGTTGCCGTGAACAAGATCGAATACGCGGGGCGGGCACGGCAGTCAAGGCGGCTGCGGGCGCTGGAGCGGACATTGATGTTCACGGCGGGTCTTGGTACCTCGGGTGACCTTGTGATCCCGACCAGACGAAAGGCGTGAACACACAGCTCAGCCGACGCTTGATCAGCTGCAGAGGCGGGGCTTTCCAGAGCGGCCCGACGTCCTCCGGACAGGGCGTGAACACGGCACCAGCGACATGTTCACGATCATGGGTGTTCACGATCTGTTCACGGCGAGTGGCGTGATGGTGGGCATCGCCGCCGGCTGGCACCGACATTTCGCCGCCGGCAACCCGTTCTCTTGCCGGGAGCCTCACCATGCCAACAACCGCTACCACCATGCTGCCCACGACCGGTCCGGACACCTCGCACTTGGTCAACGCCGACGCGCCCCTCGATGTTGCCGGGACTACGTTTCGGCTGCTGACTACTGGTCCCAAGCCGTTGACTGTGGACGGTGCTGCCCTGGGGCACGGCCTACCCCGCCGACCGATCGTGCTGCGGGAGTTGGCGTCGATCCTGATGCATCCCTCCTGCGACTTCGCGGCCAGTGACGCCGCGTGGCGGCTGCTGGTCGACCTCGCCCGCACCGCCGGACCGGCCTGGGTGATCGGCGCGGTCGGAGTGGCGCTGCCCGGGTTGCGCTCGGCATCGTGGCGCCTGAACCGGACGTTCACCGGGGACGTGCAAGCCGAGCTGCTCGCCGGGTTCGTCGCCGCGCTGACCTGCGTGGATATTGGCGAACCTCGGGTGGCGCAGCGCCTGTGCAGTGCGGCGCTGGTCGCCGCGCGGGCCCGGTTGAGGGCCGTCGAGCCGGCCCGCACTGAGGTGGCCACCCACGCGCCGAGTTCGGCTCCGCCGCCGGCTCCGGGCGGGCATCCGGACTTCGTCCTGGCCCGAGCCGTACGCGCCGGGGTGATCAGCGGTTTCGAAGCGGAGCTGATCGGCGCGACGCGGCTGGAGGACACCCCGATCGCCGAGTACGCGACCAGGGTGGGGATCAGCCGCTGGGCGGCCTACAAGACCAGGGCGAGGGCCGAGGAACGCCTGGTCGCCGCGATCCGGGCCAATGCTCTGGACGACGAGACGGCCTCGGTGGTCACCGAGGCCACCAGCCTGGTCGCCTTCGACCCCTGGGCGGGCCGCTGACCAGGGGTTGTCCAAAACGGGGCCGATATCTGTATCTCATAGTGCGGGTTTCCCGCTGACGGTGATGCCACAGCCCGACCGGGTCGTCGACGCGGAGCTGACACCTGGTTCGACCCACTTGGCCCGACTCCAACGATGAGGAGGACGGCCACGTTTCCCCGGTCTGGCCTGGCACACCAGCGCCGTCTCCCGCGCTCGCAAATCCCCGGTTCCGCGCCCGGGTGCCCGCTCGCAGTCCTGCCATGTGAGTGCTGCGAGCGGGCACCCCCGGCGCCGTCCCCCTCGGTGGAAGGTGCTCCTGCCATGCCTGAACAGCCTGGTCTTCCTGTCGAACTGATCGAGTCTCGTTGCCGCCACCGGACCTGGCGGGTGATCCGGACCGCTGGTTTCGTACTGCTCACCGCGACCGGCCTGAGTGTCGCGTCGCTGCTGATC
>JAFGOK010000374.1 GCA_016926535.1 Micromonosporaceae bacterium
GGCACGCGGCGACGATGACGAGGACCTCGACCATCTCATCGCGGTCGATGCGGCCTACCGGGCGCTCCCGGAGGCGCGGATCTTCGTTATGGTCGATGCGTCCGGGCGGATCGAGGATGTTCAGGCCCGCATCCGTAGCGTGGTCGTTGCTGGTCTACGGACCAGGATCTCCCTGCCTGCGGCGTTGACGTCGAACTGACGCGCCTGCCCCGTTGACATTTCCGTCGGTGCATCTTTAGCTTTTCAGTCGAAGCGCTTCGACGACGCCTTCGCACTCCACTCGCCTGAGACGGAAGGCAGAACCAGACCATGAAGTTCAGTAACGGGGCTTGGCTTCTCCGGGACGGAGTCAACGCCCTGTACCCGGTCCACGTGCGTGACGCCTCGGCGGACGCGACGTCGCTCACCGCGTACGCCCCGACGGCCAGAGTCGCAGGCAGGGAGGACACCCTCGACCTGGCGCTGGTGACCGTGCGGTGTGACGCTCCCGCGCCGGACGTCGTCGCCGTGACGGTGACCCACCACAGTGGCGGGCGTGCCCGGTCCCCCCAGTTCGAGCTGGCCGGGGCGCCGACCTCTGTCGTGGTCGACCAGGAGGCGGGAACCCTGACCTCGGGAGCACTGACCGTCCGGATCGACCGGGGAGAGCGCTTCAGGCTGGATTTCCTGGCCGGCGATCGGGTGCTGACCTCCAGCGGCCAGAAGGCCATGGCGGTCGTCACCACCGCCGACGGCGGGCACTACGTCCGCGACCAGCTCACCCTGGGGGTCGGCGAGACCGTGTACGGGCTGGGAGAGCGCTTCGGCCCGCTGGTCAAGAACGGGCAGGTCGTCGACGTCTGGAACGCCGACGGCGGGACGTCGAGCGAGCAGGCGTACAAGAACGTCCCCTTCTACCTGACCACGGGCGGCTACGGCGTGTTCGTCGACCACCCCGGCCAGGTCTCGTTCGAGGTTGCCTCGGAGGTGGTCTCCAGGGTCGGGTTCTCCGTGGCCGGCCAGCGGCTGCGGTACCTGGTGATCTACGGGCCGACCCCGGCGGAGATCCTGCGCAAGTACACGGCGCTGACCGGCCGCCCGGCCCTGCCCCCGGTGTGGTCCTTCGGCCTGTGGCTTTCGACCTCCTTCACGACCGACTACGACGAGCGGACGGTCACCGGGTTTATCGACGCGATGGCAGAGCGCGACCTGCCGCTGAGCGTCTTTCACTTCGACTGTTTCTGGATGCGCGAGTTCCACTGGTGCGACTTTGAGTGGGATGCGGCCTGCTTCCCGGACCCGGCCGGCATGCTGAAGCGGATCAAGGAGCGCGGCTTGCGGGTCTCGGTGTGGATGAACCCCTACATCGCGCAGCGCTCGGCGATGTTCACCGAGGGCGCGACCCAGGGGTACCTGCTGCGCCGGCCGAACGGGGACGTCTGGCAGTGGGATCGCTGGCAGGCCGGCATGGGCCTGGTGGACTTCACCAATCCGGCCGCCTGCGAGTGGTTCGCGGCCAAGCTGCGCGCCCTGCTGGATCTGGGGGTGGACTGCTTCAAGTCCGACTTCGGCGAGCGGATCCCCACCGACGTCGTCTACCACGACGGCTCCGACCCGGAGCTCATGCACAACTACTACACCCTGCTCTACAACCGGCTCGTGTTCGACGTGATCAGAGAGCACCGGGGCGAGGGGCAGGCGGTGCTGTTCGCCAGGTCGGCCACGGCTGGCGGGCAGCAGTACCCGGTGCACTGGGGCGGGGACTGCTCCGCGACCTTCGAGTCAATGGCGGAGAGCCTGCGCGGCGGCCTCTCCCTGGCCATGTGCGGGTTCGGGTTCTGGAGCCATGACATCGGCGGGTTCGAGGGGCTGCCGGACGCGGCCGTCTTCAAGCGGTGGATCCCCTTTGGCCTGCTGTCGTCGCACAGCCGGCTGCACGGCAACCAGAGCTACCGGGTGCCGTGGCAGTTCGACGAGGAGGCTGTCGACGTCCTGAGGATCTTCACGAAGCTCAAGTGCAGCCTCATGCCCTACCTGTTCCAGCAGGGCGTCCTCGCCCACACCGAGGGCGTTCCCGTGATGCGGCCGATGGTGTTCGACTTCCCGGACGACCCGGCCGTCGCGTACCTGGAGCGGCAGTACATGCTCGGCGACGCCCTGCTGGTCGCCCCGGTGTTCTGCGAGGACGGCGCGACCACGACCTACCTGCCCGCGGGACGGTGGACCAGCTACCTGACCGGGGAGGTCTTCGATGGCCCGGCCTGGGTGCGCCAGCGGCACGGGTTCGACAGCGTCGGGCTGTTCGTCCGCCCCGGGTCGGTCGTCCCGGTCGGATCAGTCACAGATCGTCCGGACTATGACTACACGGACGGGGTCACCCTGCGGGCGTACGAGCCGGCGGACGGCGCCAGGACGACCGTCACGATCCCGGACCTGCGCGGTGCCCCGGCGGCGACCTTCGATCTGACCAGGACCGGCGACCAGATCACAGTCACCCGGACCGGCGGGGCAGCCACGCCGTGGCGGGTGCTGCTGGCCGGCCGGGATGCCGCCGGGCGGGTCGAGGGCGGGACCGCTGCGGCCAGCCCGCTGGGCACGATGATCGAGGTCGAGGGGGACACGCGAGCATGCGTCGTGACACTTGCCAGCAAGGGAGGCGCTGCTGCGGACTGGTGAACACCCTTCAGTTGCCCTCAACTGCCGAATTCCTCCGACGATGTGGTCAGTGTCGGGACGACACCACTGAATTCGGCCAGAGGTGGACATGCTAGTCGGGTGGATGGCACGGCGCCTGGCGGCGAGGTCGGCGGCGGCCGGCCTCGCTGTCGGCCTCGCTGTCCTCGCCGTGCTCACACTGTGGAGCACCGCCATCACCGAGCGGACGACTGACCGGGTCCGGCGGGCCGACCGGATCACTGCCGCCTGGGTCGACGTGTTCACGCACCTGACGAGTGAGGACGCGGCC
>JAFGOK010000375.1 GCA_016926535.1 Micromonosporaceae bacterium
ACCTTGAGCGGTTCGGCCCGCTCGATCAGAGTCTTCTCGACCTCCAGCAGGGGACGGATCATCGCGGCGAACACCGCAGACTTGCGCGACCCTGGCGGCAGCACGCAGACCAGGAACAGGTTCGCCGGTTCGGTCCAGCCCGGTCGTACCTGGAAGATCGTGCGTCCTCCGGCGGCCGTGGACAGCGCGGCCAGGGCCACGGTCGCGGCCAGGTCGGCCGGGGTCTGGGTGAACGCGGCGACCGTGGTCACCATGTCCGCGAGCCACCCGGGAAGCGCGTCGATCGGGAAGGCTCGCGTGGTCCGGTGCCCGCTGAGTGGCATCAACGCCGGCCACACCGATTCTGGTGCGTCGGCCAGGATGATCCGTCCCTTGGCGACGACGCTGGTCGTGTCGTCGCCCATGATCGCGGTTTGGGTGAGTTCCATCCCGAGTCGGATCACCTGGCGACGGCGGGCGTGATCGATGACGATCCTGGCGTAGTGGGTGGCGTTCGCGGCAGTCGGCACACTCGACATCAGGGTATGCAGGAACGCTGCCCCTCCGATGCGGACCAGGTCACCGCACTCGGCCAGGTGAGCGGCCAAGCTGACCGGGTCGATCGGCTCGCCCGCCCGACGCTGCCGCGTGATCGTGTCCCAGAGCTGGGCATGGATCGGCTGGAAGAAGTCGCCCGGGGTAAGCCGGTCGGCCAAGGCGTCAACGACGTTGGGGTCAAGCAGGCACGCGCCGAGAATGGCGCGCTCCGCTGCCAGATCATGCGGACCGTTGCTGCTCATCGGGTGCCCTCCCGGTACTCGGCGCGGACGTACTCGGCGATACGCCGTCCGATGCGCACCCGGCGGCCGGTGCCGTCGCAGCGCGGGCAGGGTCGGCCGAGTCGGCGAATGATCCGACCGGGCAGGTGCCCGGTCCCCTGGCAGCGCCGGCAGGGACCAAACGGGCTGAACGAGCAGAGCAGGATATACCACGCTGCGTAGCCAATGGTCAGCAGGCTAGCGAGCACGGCGAGCGGGTTCACGAAGTGCCTCCAAGGGGCGGTTTGAGGGTGTGAGAGGGGGGCGCCGCTAGGGACTAGGGCGCTGATCAGGGCTTGTTTTGGTCGCTAGTGGGGGTGCTAGGTCTAGCGGGGCTGGCCGCTAGACCTAGCGGCGGATCGTGGCCTATCCGGCGGTCCGTCCACCCTTCCCACCATCACGCTTGGTAATGGTCTTGAGGATGTCGGCTCGGTCGATGCCGCGCCGGTTGGCGCCCTTGCCGGTGGTTGGATCGGTCCCCCAGACCTGGCACGTGGTGATCCCGTGCGGTTTGAGCGCTGCTATGAGCTGATCGCGGGTCATGCCGGCATACAGCGTCGGGCGCAGACCTGTCAGGCGTTCGAGCAGCGTCTCTGTCCACAGCTTCGGTTCCTGGGTGGACGTGACGGCCGCGATGTCGTCGAGCAGGGTGTCCATCCGGACCGTGGCCGTGTCGAGGGTGTGCCCCGCCGCGTGCCCGGTGATCGTGCCCGCCTGTTCCCGCAGCACCCGCGCCCGGGTGACGATCCGCTCGGCAGTGGGCTTGTCCAGGTAGAACGTGCGCGCGATCTGCGGATCGTCGCCTTCTCCGGCCAGGTAACCGATGCCCCGGTCCCGGCGGGAGAACATCGTGGACCGGATGCCGGCCTTGTGCATCCCTGAGCCGAGCACCATGTCGTTTTCGGTGTGGCCCATGACCTTGAGGCAAAACCGCAGCACCGCGTTCGCGGAGATCCCCGGCGGGATGCTCCGGGCGTCCGGGCGCTGGGTGGCCAGGATCAGGATGATCCCGGCAGCCGGTCCCCGCTTGACCAGGTCAGTGCAGATCTCCTCGAACTCGTCGCCGTACTTCGGGTGCTCGAACCAGATCTGACACTCATCAACGCCGATCACGATCGGGTGCAGGCCGAGGCTTTTCCGGGACGACAACTCCGGGGTCACCTTCGAGTCCGGGCAGACATCCGAGGGCAGCCCACGGATGACCTTGGTCCGGCGCCGCAGTTCGCCCCGCAGCTCGCGCATTCCGACGATGGCGTACTCGATGTCCTCTTCGTCGTCTCCGGCCCGGTACCGGTGCGCGACCGGGGCCAGCGGGGACAGATCCCCGGTGCCCTTCAGGTCGAAGGCGTAGATCCACGCTCGGGGGTCCAGGCACGCCGCGAGGAGCACCAGGCGCAGCGCGTAGGTCTTGCCCATCCGAGGAACCGATCCGATGATCATCGACGCGAACATCAGCGTCAGCTCTACCAGCCGACCTCTCGGGTCGGTGCCAAACGGCAGCGGCTTGAACAGGTCGACCGTGCCGGCCTTCAGCAACGCCCAGACCGATTGCCTTGCCTTGGACATGTCCCGGTCGGCGACGAACAGCACCAGGCGACCGGGGTGAACCTCAGTGTTGACCTCCGGCCAGACGCACCCGAGTGGACGCGTCAACGCCGCAGCCAACTCCTCGCGCTTCTCCACAACCTCGGTCGCGGTCGCGCCGCGCGGCAACTCGACCTCGGCCCGCCATCCCGTACCGTTCTCCCGGGTGATCGGGGCAGGGAACCACCGCTTGCCGGTGTCCCCGGCCCGCAGCGCCCGGTCGATGTTGACGATCCGCAGACTCGCCAGGGCGCGAACGACCTCGTCAGAGGTCAGCGGCGCCGTGGTCGAGCGCACCACGGCCGTGTCAAGCAACGGCTTGTCAGCCGGACGGCCGACCACACCAAGCAGGGCAATGAGCACGCCAGCAGTGAGGTACTGCGTCGAGTGCGGCGACAGCACCAGCACCGCGACCCCGGTCAGCGCCGCGATGAGCACGGCCAGGGCGACAATGCCGCGCCAGCGAACCCGCCGGTCCCGCTGCCTCGACAGCGACTGATAGGTGCGGGCTTCCTCCGGCCGGTTCACGGCGGCCCGAACGATCGCCTGGCGGACCGGTTCGCCCTCCAGGTCGAACACCCACCGGAAGAACCCGCCCACGATCCGGACCAGGCCGCGCGGGGAACGCCAGGCCAGACGGCCGGCGTACAGCGGCACCCGCACCAGGTGATAGCCGGACAGGTACCCGGCGAACCCGAACGCCCACCGCACATTGGCGATGAACTCCATCCGGGACCGCAACCACGTCGGGATGATCGGGCGCCGCTGCCCGTCGCGCAGCCCGGACAGGCTCAACCTCGGTCGGCGCTGCGCCGGAATGCTGTCGACCAGCGACGGCGTATCGCTGCCGTCGCGACTGGACCGATCGGCGTCGTCATGCCCGTCCGCCGCACGGCGATCCGCGCGATCGGTGCGGCCGGCACTGACGTCACGCTGGTCGCGGCGCCAGCGTGCCGTGCTCAGATCAAGCACGTCCGCTTCGGGAGCTTCCCGGTCGAATCCGTTGTCTCGTTCTCTGTCGTATTCGCCATGCCCAGCGGGGAACTGGCTTGCCATGATGAGGATTCCTCCAACGTTGCGAGCGTGTGTGAGGGGCCGGGGCACGGCCGGGTTTCCTAGGCCGAATGGCCGTGCCCCGGGCGAGATCAGGCGGTCTGCGCCGTCGTCATCGGGGTACTGGTCATCAGCGCGGCGCCGTTGCCGCGCGGCAGATAGCGCTGCACAGTGCGCTCGGACAACCGCAACCGAGCGGCAATCTGCGCCGGTGAGGCGTCCGGGGTCCTGGCGACAGCGCGGGCGATGCGCTCTGGTGTGGGCACCCGCCTGACCGGCCGCGCGCCACGCTGCGTCGTGCCCGCCTGCCCACTGCCCTTCCCGCTCGCGCGCCCGGTCGCCTGGATCGGCGTCGCGCCCGCACTCACGGTGTCGCCAGCACTGGCGCTGACGTCGCCGACGATTGGCGACAGCAGGTGCACGGTCGACCGGGCATCGTTGTCGACAACCGGCTCAGCCACTGTCGACAACACCAGCGCGGACGTGGCGTCGCCCGCTGCCAGGCTTGTCGTCACGGGCTCGCCGGTCGTCGCCGCTGGTGCCCGCAGTGCGGCTGCCTCGCGGCGCATCGCGCGGAGTACCCGCCACTGCCCGTCCGGGCACAGTTGCCGGTACCGGTCGATCGCCTCAACCGGCGTCGTGATGCCCTCAAGCCGGCCGACCCGCCAGGCGCAGAACGTCTCCGCGAACGCGCCGACCCCGGGAATCCACCGGCCGAGCCGGTAGGCCGACGCGGACGCGAACGCCAACCGGCGACGCGAGCCGAGCTGGGCATCCCGCCGCACGTGCCCCAACACCAGGTGCAGCAGCACGGGACCGAGCACGCTCATCAACGGAAAGAACCACCAGGCGTCGCGCGGCGCACCGTCGCCCGTGCCGTGCCGATACCCGGCGAACGCCGACGCGAATGCGAAGACCCACACCAGCGGCCCGAACGCGCCCGCCCGGTCGCCGCGCGCCGCCAGGATCAGCGTCATCAGCACGCACACGCCGGCAGCGGCGTCCAGGGCGAAGAAGACCAGGTACGACCAGAAGACGTCGAGCCC
>JAFGOK010000054.1 GCA_016926535.1 Micromonosporaceae bacterium
GACGCAGCGGAGCAGATCGACCCGGTGACCGGTCAGGCGGCCGACGACAACCCCGGCCTGGTGCTCGATCGCGATCTCCAGGAGGTCGTCAACACCCTGTGGCAGGTGGGAGCCGAGGCGATCGCGATCAACGGGCAGCGGCTGACGAGTGTTTCTACCATTCGGGCCGCGGGTGGGGTTGTCCTGGTCGATTTCAAGCCCATCACCAGCCCGTATCGAGTCTCAGCGATCGGGTCGTCCGATCTGGCGAGCGCGTTCGAGGGATCCCGGACGGCGACTCGATTCCGCAGCTACCGCCAGACCTACCGGATGGGTTTCTCGGTCCGGAGCAACTCCAGGCTGACCCTGCCCGCGGCCTCGGAACCCCAGCTGCGGTATGCCCACCCACCGTCGAGTCCCCCCTCCAATCCACCCTCCACCCAGCCCGCGAGCCCAGCGCCGGCCAGTCTGAGTCCCTCCGGACCACCTGCCCCGTCCGGGTCGGGATGATCGAGCTGGGTACGCTCCGAACCGGGAGGTCACTTATGGTTGCGGTCGTCGGGATACTGCTCGGCGTTGCCGCGGGTTTCATGCTCGAACCGAGCGTCCCGGTAGGATTGCAGCCGTATCTGCCGATTGCGGTGGTCGCGGCACTGGACGCTGTCTTCGGGGGTATCCGGGCGAAGCTCGACGGTATCTTCGATGACAAGCAGTTCGTCGTGTCGTTCGTATCGAATGTGCTGGTCGCTGCCCTGATTGTCTATCTCGGAGACCAGCTCGGCGCTGGCGGTCAGCTGTCGACCAGCGTTGTCGTCGTGCTGGGGATCCGCATCTTCGGCAACGTCGCGGCGATCCGGCGACATCTGTTTCGGGCTTGACCATGGTGGAGGTGACGTCGGCCCACATGTCAGACCAGCAACCAGACCCCGGCGCGGACCAGTCGGCTGCCGACCCTGCGGAGCCGCGGGCCGAGCCGGATCGCTCCGCAGCGCCGGATCACCAGGCCGAGCCGGATCGCTCCGCAGCGCCGGATCACCAGGCCGAGCCGGATCGCTCCGCAGTGCCGGATCACCAGGCCGAGCCGGATCGCTCCGCCGTGCCGGATCACCCAGCCCTGCCTGAGACCAAACGCCGTCGGATCTCGGCCGCGGGGGCGATGATCGGGCTGCTGCTCGGCCTGCTGGGGTTCGCACTCGTGGTTCAGCTCCACGGGAACACCCCGGACGAGCAGCTGGAAACCGCCCGGACGGAGGACCTCGTCCGGATTCTCGCCGATCTGGACGCGAGGGAGACCAGGCTCCGCGAGGAGATCAGCGACCTGGAAGCCAGCCGCAGGCGGCTGGAGTCCGGGGCGCAGGGAAAGGAAGCCGCCCTGGCGGAGGCCAGGCGACGCGCAGACGAGATCGGCATCCTCGCTGGCACCCTGCCGGCGGAGGGGCCAGGGCTCACCATCGGATTCGCCCCGGTCAGCGAGCCCATCAGAGCATCCGTACTGCTCGACGCGGTGCAGGAGCTCAGGGGCGCCGGGGCGGAGGCCATGGAGATCGAGGGTGCGGGCGGAACGACCGTCCGGATCGTCGCCTCGACGTACCTGGTAGATGCCGAGGACGGTGTCATGGTCGGCGGCGCGGTGCTCGGGGCGCCGTACATCCTGAGGGTGATCGGGGACCCGCAGACCATGCGGACGGCTCTTCAGATCCCCGGTGGGGTGATCGACAATGTGCAGCAACGAGGCGGTACCGTCTCGGTCAACGAAGGTGGCACCATCTCCATTTCGACACTGCACCACGGCGAGGGGTTGCGGTATGCGCGACCGGTACAGTAACCGGCGGGCCGGCTGCGGGATCGCCTGCGGCGCCGGCCGTGGAGCCGGCCTGCGGGCCGACTTCGGCGCTGGCCGGTCCCATCGACGCATCCCCGCCCCGCGCCCTGGACTGAGGGGGAGATCGTGATTCCCGAACACCTGTCGTACACCACCGAGCACGAGTGGGTGGTGCGGGCGAGCACTGGCGCGGCGTACCGGGTCGGTGTGACCCATTTCGCTCAGCAGGCGCTGGGGGACGTCGTCTTCGTGCAGTTGCCCGACGTCGGGGCAGCGGTGACGACTGGTGAGCCGCTCGGCGAGGTCGAGTCGACCAAGAGCGTCTCGGAGGTCTACAGCCCGCTTTCCGGCGTGGTCACGGCCGTGAATAACGCCTTGATCGAATCCCCGGAGCTGGTCAACTCGGACCCGTACGGCGGGGGCTGGCTGGCCGAGATCGAACCGGCGGAGGGCGCCCTGCCCGATGGCCTGCTCGACGCCGCCGGGTACCGGGAGTTGATCCAGCGGACATAACCAGGGGGATACCCGGATGTCCAGACCCGGGGGCATCTGCGATGATGCCATCTGAAAACGATGTTGGACCTCCGGTCGTCCGCGCGTCCGGTTGACCCGTGTTTTCCGCGCTGGCTAGGCTCGCGTAGTTAGCCGTTCGTTGACGCCCGACCTAGGACCCGTGAGGTGGACCCATGACGCGCCCAGACGACGAGTTTCCCCCACTCGACGTCACGTCCACGCTGTATCTCGGCAGCATCGATGAGGGGCTTGAGGGCGCCGAAACCGACGTGGCCGCAGGCCGGCTCGCCGGATCGCTGCCCCCAGGTACCGCATTGCTCGCGGTTCGTCGTGGCCCCAATGCCGGAGCGAGATTCCTTCTCGATCATGACGTGACCACGAGCGGGCGGCATCCGGACAGTGACATTTTTCTTGATGACGTGACGGTCTCCCGCCGGCATGCCGAGTTCCACCGAGAGGGCGGCGTCTTCACCGTTCGTGATGTCGGCAGCCTCAACGGCACCTACGTCAACCGGGAGCGGGTGGAGTCCGCCACCCTGCATAGCGGCGACGAGGTGCAGGTCGGGAAGTTCCGGCTGGCCTTCATCGCTGGTCCGCGTCCTGACGAGGCTTCCTGACCGTGGCGGAGGCTGCGGCCAAGTCGAGGTGGGCGGGCGACGCTGCTCGCGATGAGTCGCTGATGAGTATCGGTGAGGTGCTGGCGCATCTCCGGGTGGATTTTCCGGATACGACGATTTCGAAGCTGCGCTTCCTCGAGTCGGAGGGGCTGGTCGAGCCGCGACGCACCGCGTCCGGCTACCGCAAGTTCAGCGGCGAGGACGTGGCGCGGCTGCGGTATGTCCTCACCGCCCAGAGAGACCAGTACCTGCCGCTGCGGGTGATCCGAGAGCATTTGGCGGCCCTTGACCGGGGGGAGGGTATCCCGACTCCCTCTCCGGTGGGGGGCCCGAGGCTGCTACGCCCGCCGCTTTCGGCGGTCGGGGCACAGCGGCGGTCGGCCGAGGAGGACGGCCGGGGGGCACAACAACCGGACTCCCGGCTGACTCGGGCGGAGCTCCTGTCACGGGCTGGTCTCGGCGAGGAGTTGTTGCGGGATCTTGAGCGCTATGGTCTAGTCTCCGCCTCGGGGGCTGACCGGTACGACGCGGATGCGTTGGAGGTCGCAACGGCAGCCGCCCAGCTCGCCGTCTTCGGGGTGGAGCCGCGGCACCTGCGGGCGTATCGGGCCGCTGCTGACCGTGAGATCGGTCTCCTCGGGCAACTCGTCGCGCCCATGGCCCGGCAACCAGGTCCCGCGGCGAGGGCGCGGGCCGCGGAGACGCTTCGGGAGCTCACCGCTCTCACCGAGCGCATTCATGCCGCTCTGGTTCGGGCTGGCCTGCGGCAGATGCTTGGACGTTGACGAGCACTTCGGGTGCATTTGATGCCGTCGGATAGTACGTCTGGCGCCGATGGCGTGTACCGTGCAGGGGAGAGTAGCCAACACGGAGGCTGGCGGTGCGAGACCTGAGCGTAGTTGGTGTTCGCGTCGAGTTGCCCACCAATCAGCCGATTGTTCTTCTCAAAGAGGTCGACGGCGACAGATATCTGCCGATCTGGATCGGTGGGGTGGAGGCGGCGGCGATCGCGTATGAGCAGCAGGGCATGAAGCCGACCCGTCCACTGACGCATGACCTGCTTCGGGATGTGCTCGCGGCGCTGAAGGTGCCGCTGCGGGCGATAGAGATTGTGGAGATGAAGGACAGTATTTTCTACGCGGAACTGGTCATTGGGGATGGGCTGCGGGTCTCTGCGAGGCCGAGTGACTCCATCGCCCTTGCCCTGAGAGTTGGGGCGCCAATTCGGTGCGCGGATCACGTCCTGAACGAGGCGGCCATCATCATTCCCGATGAGCAGGAAGATGAGGTCGAGAAGTTCCGGGAGTTCCTCGACCAGGTGCGACCGGAGGACTTCGCCAGTTAACGAGGCTGGCGTGTCATGGTTGCTGCTGTCCGCGTGTCGGGCGGATATTGTCGGCGTGTCGCGACCGGAGTCAGCCGGTGACTGTCAACCCGACCGATAGGGTTGGTGGGTCGACGCTGGAGGTGGGGTCGGATGCACGGATCGTCCGCAGTGGGAGAGAGCGCCGAAGAGGTCGTGGGATACCGGGGTGTGACGGCCTGCCACGCAGTCGGCATCAGCTATCGCCAGCTGGACTACTGGGCCCGTACCGGGCTGGTCGTGCCAGGTGTGCGAGATGCTTCAGGTTCGGGAACGCAACGGCTGTACTCATTTCGGGATCTCGTCGTATTGAAGGTTGTCAAGCGATTGCTTGATGCTGGTGTTTCGTTACAGAACATCCGGAAGGCTATCGAGGCACTCCGTTCCCGGGGTGTTGAAGATCTTGCCGGTATCACACTTATCTCTGATGGAACGACGGTGTACGAGTGCCGTTCTCCGGAGGAAGTGGTGGATCTTCTCCAGGGTGGTCAAGGCGTTTTTGGAATCGCCATTGGAGGAGCTTTCAAGGAGATTCAGGGATCGCTGTCGCACCTGCCAGCAGAACCGGCGAGCGAGCATGGCGGGGCCGCCGTCGGCGGCGGGATCGTTGCCGAAGCCGGAGCTGGAACCGGGATGGTCGCGGACGAGCTGGCCGCCCGCAGGGCCCGCCGCCGCGCTGGGTGACCGCCGCCGCCCCTGAACCGTCTCCTCTGAATCGTCGCCCCTGACGAGTCTCCGCGTCGTTGTCTGCCGGACGCCGATCGATGTGCGCTGCTCCACGCCGGGAGCCAAGTGACCATCACA
>JAFGOK010000376.1 GCA_016926535.1 Micromonosporaceae bacterium
AGCGGGGAGGCATCCCCTGCGGAGTGCCCTGCACCGGGCACTGGCCGCTGCCGGGCCAGACGATGATCTCGCGGCTCAGCTCGACGCTTGCTCCGACCAGCACAGCGGGGACCCGATGCTCGCTGCCAGAGCCCTGTGCCGGGCGGCGGAGCTGACCAGCGACAGTGACCTGGCGGCACAGCGCCGCATCGGCGGTGCGCGGTATGCGTGGCTTGCGGGCCGCCCCCATCAGGCACGGCTGCTGCTGCACGCTGGTGGAGGCTCCGGGGCCGCGCAGCGGTTGCCCATCCCGGCGCTGATCCTGGATGGTGAGATCGAGCTGCGGGCGGGGGATGTCATCGCAGCCTGCGACCTGCTGCTCTCTGCGGTCCACCAGGCGCCAGACGCCGACCGGAGCCTCCGGCTCGCCGGGCTGACCATGGTGGCGGAGACGGTCTTCCACACCGGGCAGGAGCGGCTTTTCCCGGAACTGGCCAGGCAGGCCGCAGCACTGCGACACCCGGGTGAGTCTCCGGAGGAAGAGATGATCTTCGAGTACTTCGCCGGGATGGGGATCCTGTTCTCCCTCGATCGGTCCGGCGCTCTGCCGCACTTGAACCGGGCGATGGCGCTGGCCAGCGAGCTGGACGACTGCCGGGGGCTGCTGCGCGGCAGCCTCGTCGGCCTGCTGCTCGGCGATGACCCCCTGGCCCTGAGAATGGCCAGCAGGGCGCGGACCCTGGCCGCCTCCAGCGGCCAGGCGGCGCTGATTCCCCAGGCCGGCCTGCTCGCCGGGCTGGCTTTGTTCGCCCGGGGGCGTTACGGCGATGCGACGGTCCTGCTGATGGAGTCCCAGCGGCTGGCGGAGCGCAGCGGGCTGGAGGTGCTCGTCAGCGAGCACCTGGGGGTACTGGCGACGCTGGCGGCTATCGAGGGAGATCATCAACTTGCGCGAGCACGCCTGGACCTGCTCCGGGAGCGCGGCCAGGGCCAGGCCCAGGGCGGGGCGAGTATGGCCGCGAGATGGACCCTGGCCATCCTGGACCTGCTGTTTGGCGATCCGGTGGACGCCACCAGGCAGCTGCTCCAGGTGGTCGGCGGCGACGCTATATCCGGCAACGTTGTCATCCGGATGGCGGCCACACCCTATCTGGTGGAGGCAGCGACGCTGAGTGGAGCTCGGGAGGTCGCCCGCCAGGCGCTCGGGCAGTTCGATGGCTGGGCCACCCGGACCGACAACCCAGTCTGGCTGGCGTTCTCAGCCCGGGGACACGCCCTGGTCGCGGAGGACGAGGACGAGGCGGAGGAGTCCTTCGAACGAGCCCGCCACTACCACCTGCGTGCGGGGTCCGACTTCGAGCTCGCCCGGACTGCCTTGCTCCGCGGCCGGCGGCTGCGCGACGGCCACCGGCTGGCGGCTGCGGAGCAATCCATAGCCCTCGCGAACGAGATCTTCGACCGGCTCGGTGCCCGGGTCTGGGCGGAGTGGGCAGCCGAGGACCGGGCGTCGATCGCGGCGAAACTGGCCGCGGAGCCGGGGGCAGGTCGGGGGGCGGGATGCCCCGTTGAGGAACTGCTGACCGCTCAGGAGCTGCGGATCGCCCGGATGGCGGCCCAGGGCGCCACCAACCGGGAGATCGCGGCACAGCTGTTCCTCAGTAGCAGGACTGTGGAGTACCACCTGTACAAGACCTTTGCGAAGCTCGGGGTTCGCTCGCGGGTCGAGCTTGCCGGTCTGGTGGTCTGATCAGCGACGCCTCATGCAGCCGGCGGCACCAGACCAGGACCTTCTCAACCATCCCGGGAAGAGCCTCGGCGACCGGTGGACTCAGCGCAAGCCCTGGCGCGAGGCTGGCCGGCTGGATGCCGACCAGGGCGGTGTGGTCCGGGAGTACGCCGATGAGGCGGGCCGCCGCCAGCAGATCGGAGGTGCCGACCTCGTGGACGGAGAGCTTGGCCGGGGCGGCGTGCAGGCCTGCCCCGGTCAGGACCTCGAGGTGGCCCGGGGCGGCGCCGACCTCGATGGCGTCGACGAGCACCAGGGCCCGCGCCCCGCTGACCAGCGGCAGGAGGCTCAGGCCGCTGGTGCCGCCGTCGACGACGGCGGTGTGCTCCGGTAGCGAGGGATGGCCTTCCAGCAGCCGGACGGCGTGCACGCCTGCGGCGTCGTCGCTGAGCAGGATGTTGCCGAGGCCGAGGACGACGAGCGGACCGCTCGCCGCCCCCGGCGGCTCGGAGGTCGGGCCGCCCATCAGGTGGTGACGATCGTGGGGCCGGCGCCGGGGCGGTGGACGTGAACGGCGCAGGCCATACACGGGTCGTAGGAGTGCACGGTGCGCAGGATCTCGATCGGGCGGGCCGGGTCCACCAGGGGGGTGCCGAGGAGAGCCTGCTCCCAGGGGCCCCGGTTACCGGCAGCGTCCCGGGGGGAGCCGTTCCAGGTGGAGGGGACCACCATCTGGTAGTTGGCGATAACGCCGTTGCTGATGGATACCCAGTGGCCCAACCCGCCGCGGGGAGCCTCGGTCGGCCCCCACCCTGAGGAGGTGGCAGGCCAGGTGGCAGGATCCCACTTGGCGGAGTCGGCGATCCGCAGGTCACCGGCGGCGATGTTGGCCTTGAGCGCGGCGTGCCATGTGGACAGCCGGTCGGCGATGAGCCTTGTTTCCAGCGCGCGGGCGGCGATCCGACCGATCGTGCTGAACAGGGCGGAGGCGGGCAGGCCGCAGCGGGAGAGGAACCCGTCGACCGCTTGGCGGACGGCCGCATTGCCCGCGGCGTAGGCCACCCCGATGCGGGCCAGCGGCCCGACCTCGTAGACGGATCCGCCGTAGCGCGGTGCCTTCAGCCAGCTGTACTTCGTCGTGGTGATCGAGTCGTACGGCGGCTGGGGGCCGGTGTAGGCCGGAGTGGTCTGGCCGGCGCTGGGATGCAGGCTGTCTCCGCCGGTGGCGGTGTACCAGGATCTGGCGATGCTCTCCGCGATCGATGCCTGGTCCACGGAGCCGGCACTGGCCAGGTTCTTGCCGGTGACGCGCCCGGCCGGGAAGAAGAGGGCCGGGGCGGTGCTGCTGTCGGCTTCCGGGAACTCCCCGTAGCTCAGCAGGTTGCCCGGGCCGGTGCCCAGGGTCGACCACGGGGTCTTGTACTCACTGGCCAGCAGCGTGACGTCGCCGATCAGGACGGTGGAGACAAAATTTTGGATCTTCGTGATGAGGGTGCTGATCGTGGCGAGGGCTGCCGTGTTGAGGCCGGCCGGGGCGCTCGGGGCCATGGTGAGGGCCATGCCGCCGACGGTGAAGGACTGCGGGTGCGGGTTCTTGCCGCCGATGATGGCATGGATCTTGATGATCTCGCGCTGCCACTCCAGGGCTTCCAGGTAGTGCGCCACCAGGAGCAGGTTGGCTTCGGGGGCCAGGGTGTATGCCGGGTGTCCCCAGTAGCCGCCGCTGAACGGTCCCAGCTGCCCGGAGTCGACGAACCGCTGGAGCCTGGTCTGCACGGCGGTGAAGGAGGCGGTGGTGTTCGTCGACCAGCCCGGGTTGGTGGTCTGGGCCAGGGCCGCGGTGGCTGCCGGGTCAGCCGACAGCGCGGAGACGACGTCGACCCAGTCCAGGGCGTGCAGGTGGTAGAAGTGGATCACGTGGTCGTGGACGAACTGCACCCCGGTCATCAGGTTGCGCAGGATGCGGGCATTCGGCGGGATGGTGATGCCCAGGGCGTTCTCCACCGCCCGGACCGAGGCTAGGGCGTGTACATGGGTGCACACCCCGCAGGCCCGCTGGGCGAACATCCACGCCTCGCGTGGATCGCGCCCCTTGAGGATCAGTTCGATGCCTCGGAACATCGTTCCGGTGCTCCAGGCATCGGTCACCGCGCCGGAGCTGTGCTCGACTTCGATGCGCAGGTGCCCCTCAATGCGGGTGACCGGGTCTATCGCGAGACGTGTCATCGGTGTCGTGACTCCTAGCTTTCCGCGAGGGCGGCGGCGGTGGACTGGGTGATCGCGGTCGCCGGTGGGGTCCAGGTGAACGCGTTGGGCAGCAGATCCCAGAAACCGGTGCGGGAGCAGCCCAGGCAGGGCGCCCCGACGGTGACCGGGGAGCTCGTGCCGGAGTTGAAGAGCTTGGTGGGGCAGTTGGCATAGGTCCACTGGCCCTGGCAACCGACGTAGCGCAGGCACCAGCCGGCCTGGTGACCGGCGTCGCCCCAGGTGCGCACGTACTGCCCGGCCTTGAAGAACGGCAGCCGCGGGCATTTCGCATGCACCCTGGTGCCGTAGGCGAAGGTCGGCCGGCCGGAGCTGTCCAGGGCAGGCCACGTGCCCAGCGTGATGTACTGGGTCAGCGCCGCGGTCAGGTTGTCGATGTTCATCGGGCAGCCCGGGAAGTTGATGATGGTCTTGCCCATTCCGCTGAGGACGGTCGAGACGCTCGCCGCGCCGGTCAGGCCGCCGGCCGCCAGTGGCAGCCCACCATCGGTCGCGCACGATCCGACCGCGATGACGGCGGCCGCCCCGGCGGCGGCCTCCTTGACGGTGTCGGCGAAGGACCGGCCGCCGACGCAGCAGTACACCCCGCCGGAGGCGGTGGCGATGGATCCCTCGACGATCAGGACGTACTCGCCGGCGTATGTGGTCAGGGTGTCAGTGATCTGGTTGTCCGCCGTGGCCCCGGAGGCCGTCATCAGCAGTTCGGAGTAGTCCAGGGACAGGTGGTCGAGGAGTAGCTCCGCCGGGGTCGGGTCCGTCGACCGGAGGAATCCCTCGCTGTCCCCGTTGCAGTCCTGGCCGTTGAGCCACAGGACCGGAAGCCTCGGGGTGGTCTCCGCGGCGTGCGCGAAGCGCTCCGCGAAGGCGGTGGCTGGTACGG
>JAFGOK010000377.1 GCA_016926535.1 Micromonosporaceae bacterium
AGGAACAAATCGACTATAACGATTCATTCTGGACACCCAGCTTGAGGCGAAGACAAACACCTCACACCGCTGACGAATCCAGGTCGGCGACCACGCGGGCGTAGAAGACCGTGCCGTTGCGGCGCAGAATCCGGTTGCGGTAGTACACGCTGAACCACAGCACCGCGAGGCTGGCCAGGAGGCAGCCGATGCGCTCGGGTGACCGGTGGCACTGCCCGCTCAGCGGCAGCGCATCCTCGACGACCAGGGCGAGCAGGGCGGTGACCAGCGCGACTGACACGGCGATCAGGAACGTGGCGACTGGGATTCGCATCCTGGCCCAGTGGTCAGTCGACCAGACCCGAATAGCCCTCATCGGTCATGCACCGTCCGTCCGATATGCACATTCCAGGCCATTTGGCGTGGGGTTCACGTGCTGCTGAGGTCGATGTCTTCCCGCAGGTTCGTGATCCACCTGGTGGTGCGGTCGACCACGTCGCCGTTGTCCACGGTGAGTCGGCGTGATTGCCCGCTGCGCTGGCGCAGCTCGACCTGCACGGTGTCGGGCAGGAACTCGTTGTGGAACGCGAACGACAGCAGCCGCCAGTCCCGCCCGCCGCCTACCGGCCGCAGCCACAGCGGGGATGCCCGGCGCAGGGATTCGGTGCCGTTACGGCCGTAGGCGTTGACGGAGTACCCGTCTTTGTAGATGACGGGGAGGCCGAGGGCTCCGAGGCCGAAGTGCTGGTCGGAGCCGTGGACCACGTCCAGCCATTCCGGGGTCTTGACCGCCGGGCGGTAGCGGCGCTCCACCTCGGGGGCGGGGCGGGAGGCGCGGAAGTGTCGCAGCTGCCGTCCGGTGTAGCCGAGGAGTTGCTGCCAGCTGACGAACGCCTCACCGCCGCTGAGCCCGGCGAGGGTCCGGGTCCTGCTGAACACCGGGTACGACGCGGGCGGTGCATCCGCCGCCGCCAGGGAGAACGGCACCTTGCAGGACTCGCCGGTGGCCACGGCCATCAGGGTCTTCATGCAGGCGTTGAGTGGCCCGGCCGGCCACAGGCAGCGTAGCGGCTGGTAGAAGTCCAGGCCCGGGGTACGCAGCGTTTCCGCGGTCCACGGGCCGGCCAGGTCGCCGTTGACGTTGACGATCCGCAGGCCGCCGAACCCGCGCCGGGTTCGGGCACCGAGCCCGCCGAAGGTGCAGGTCAGCCACAGCGAGGCGAGGACCAGCGTAGCCAGGTCCTCGTTGTCGCCCAGCCGTGCCTGGATTGTGATCGGCGTTCCGGCCTCGATGTACGGTCGGCTGACCGTGCACTTGCGTAGATCGCCGAGGCCCTGGCCGAGCAGGTAGACGATCCACCGGCCGTCCTCGCCGCGGCACCAGACCGGTTGCCCGGGTCTGGTGGTCGGCGGTTGGCCCAGCAGGCGGAGTCGCACCGGCGAGGCGTGGTCGGTGGTGCCGAAGACGTGGCTTTCCACGGTGGCCAGGGCCGCGGTGTTGCTGCCGATGCCGATGCCGGCCAGGGCCCGGAACCAGAACCGCATCGCCCCGCGCAGCGAGGAGATCCGGAATCCGGCATCGGCCTGCGCCTTGTCCTCGGCGCCCGCGCCACCGTTGAACAACGGGGTGGTGACCTCCAGGTTGATGGTGGTCCAGGTCATGATGCCTGCCCTTCGGCCGCCAGGTACCCGTAGCCGCTGGCGGTCTTCGCCCCGACCCCGAGATCGTCGATGGCCGCCCGGCACCAGGCTGCGGCCTGATCCACGTATCTGGCCGGGCCGATCAGGTCGACGGCGAACGCGCCCCCGCCGATGACCAGGAACTCCACTGGGATCGGGTTGTGATGCTCTGCTGGAGGCTGGGCGTTGTCCCGGTAGTACGGCTGCACGTGTGGGGTGATCACATCGCGGAGCACCTGGACCGGGCCACCCAGCGGTAGCGCGTCCAGGAAGGTCACCGTGCCGCGCCGGGCCGTGGGTCCGCTGGCGCCCGGACAGCTGGTGCCGGGACCGCTGGTATCGGAGTCGCGATCGCTGGACTGGCGGGGCAGGCCGAAGATCTCGTCGAGCAGAGCCGGCTCAGCCGTGGCCTGCTCGGTGGTCTCGGCGAAGGCGCAGGTGACGCCCTTGAGGGTCGAACCGGGGATCAGTGGCCAGCCGTAGCTGCCGTGCAGCGACAGACCGATCTCGTACGGGTTGGTGCGGTTGCCCAGCCCGGTCGCCAGCCGCCACAGTGGACGCACAACGAATCGCTGGTGTTTCCACGGGCCGGCTGGCGGCTGAGCTGCTCGTCGCAGCGCGTGGTGCAGCGCCTGCTGCCTGCGGGCGGCGATCTGACGCAGCAATTGCGGATCCTGGCCGAGGGCGTGCTCCTGCGCCCAAGTCAGCAGGGGCCGCTGGGCCTTGTCGTCCATGACGCCGTGGCTGTCGACAAAGGCGACCCGGCGTATGAGGATCAGCGCGTTCGCCCCGGCCCGGAGCGGGTAGTCGCCGCTGTGGACCTGGGTACCGTCGGTGGCCAGCACCCGGCCCAGCGGCCCGGCGGCCTTCAGCCGAGCGTCCTGGGACCGACCGGTCTGCCCCGGGCGCCCCGGGCGCCCCGGCCGCCCTGGCTGGCCGGGGCCGGGCCGGGGCGTGTTGCTGCGCGATCCGCTCGCCCGCTGCGGGCCGGTCATGACGTCCCCGCCGAACCTGACGGTGACGGTGCCGCGGGCTGCGCCTTGTACCTCGCCTCCGCCAGCCGGCTCAGCCAGGTGGCCAGCGCCTGCACCTCGACCGAGGCCCGGGCGTACTCGCTGGCCGGCAACTCGGCCAGCCGGGCGACCAGTGCCTCGTTGGTCTGCTCCCGGCCGCCCCACCCGAGGTCGTACCCGGCGGTGAGCCGTTTCCGGATCCCGGTGGCCAGATCGTGGTAGGCCGTCTCCAGTTCGTTGCGACCCCCTGGCTTGCCCGATTTGGACACCAGGTAGGCCGTGGTGGCCGCCAGCCCGGACATGCGCACCATGATCGGCAGCTGCCGGTAGCGGGTACGCAGATCCCGGCTGATCGACGCAGGAAGGATCTCGGCGGCAGCCAGAGCCATGCCCTGGTCGAGCCGCCGCATGGTGGCGTGACCTGCGGTGCCCTGCCCTGCGTGCCCTGCGGTGCTCATGCCGCACCGCCGAGCAGCCGGGTCCAGGTCAGGCCCTTGCCGAGGGTTTCGTCCCCGCCGATCTGGTGCAACCGGCCGTCAAGGAGGTCCCGCAGCCGGCTCAGGTGCGCAGCCGCCTCGCCTGTCTGGTCGCCCTTGCGGGGGCGGTAGGTGAGGCTGGTGGCGAGGATTGTCTCCGCCGGCAGGTACTCGCTGTAGAACGGCCCGTGCGCCACCGTCTTCTCTCCGGTCAGCTGTACCCGGGCGACGAACTCGGTGCACTCCTGCACCAGCGCGGACATGGTGTCCGAGTCGACCAGCAGAAGATCCTCCCGCAGCTTGTCCCGCAACTGCCCGAAGTCGATCTCGCCACCGAGCAGGTCGCTGGCCAGCCGCGTCGCCCAGCCTTCCAGAGCGGCGTTGGGGGTCCTCCCGAGATCGACCACGCACGGTCCCAGCACTTCCGACCTTCCGGCCCCCCCTGCCAACCAGACTGCGGACGCCGCGGCATCGGTCTGCTGGCCGATCGCCGGGCTGGTGCTCGGCGGGGCGTCGACGTCAGCGTTGACGCCAGCGTCGGCAAGCCGGCGGTACTTGCGCTCCAGCCTGGCCAGCGCCAGGTGCGAGGTGACCCAGGCGAAGGTCCGTCGCAGCGTCGGCACCGGCATCGCCACCAGTTGCCCGTCCCCGACATGCAGCCGGCCGGGGACCGTGGCTCGCTCACGTGCCTCGTCGGGATCGCTCCCCGGGCTGCTCGGCTCGGGAACGCCGGTCTCGTCACCGTCGCGGCTGCCGGCAGATTCTGCCTCGCCCCGGACGTCGGAGCCGAAGACCGGAAGGATCTCGCCCTTCTCGTCCCACCCCGCATCCCGGGCGGCCTGCCGCAGCGCGCCCTTGAGGCTCTGGCCCCAGATCACCGGGTACTGGGTGGTGGCCTCCCGCTGGACGGGTAAATCCAGCGCGCCGAGGCTCTCCGCACCGCCGGCATGGATGGGCGATTCCGCGTAGAGATACAGCAGCATCTCGGTCACGTGGGTCACGACCACACTCCTGTCAGGATGACGCCGAATCCGGCGGTAATGATCTTGTCGTTGGGGTCGCGTCCCTCGGCCATGCCCCAGGCCTTGCCATGGTGGGCAGCAGCCCACACGCGGGCGGCCTCGCCGCCGCCGTCGCCGAAGGTCACCAGGTACACCGACCCGGGCGGCACGCCCCAGCGCAGCTGCCTGGTCGCACGCCAACCCCTCCGGGGAGACGAGGTGGCGATCGGCACCGGCTCCCCGACCGCCGCGGCGACCAGGCTCGCGCCCGGTGGTATGGGCGGGCACCAGCCGGTCGTCCACGGGGCCACCGTCGCGACGTAGATCAGCATGCGTCCGCCGGGGAAGTCCTCCGGGCCCTTGGGCCAATCGACGGTCTTGGAGATCGGCTCGCCGCCGCGCAGGTTCGCCTCGCTGGCGTCGGCCAATCGCGCCTGCCCGCCCAGTGGTGTGGGCCCGGCCGGGCGCCGATCCGACCACGACTCGTCAAGCTCGCACTCAGCCAGCAGCGCGAACCCATCGTGGACCCGGTGGTGACCCATCTGGTAGAGCATGCCCTGCCTGGCCTGACGATCCGGATCCCGCGCCAACCCGATGCGCGGCTCGCGCGCCAGGACCTCCTCGATCGGCACCAGTCCAGCCTCGGTCCGACCGACCATCGCCTCGGCCCGACCGACCATCGCCCCACCGCCACCGCCACCGACGTCATCGCCACCGCGGCCGGTGCCGACTGGCGCGGGGAACAGCTCGCCCCGCAGGTACCTGGTCATGGCCTCGCCCGTCATCCAGCAACGGTCGAGCGGTTCCCCGTCGCCGGCCAGCCACTGCGGACACTCCGGTGCCAGGTTGGTGCACAGACCGGGAAACGGCTGTGGTCGAAGGTGCCTGAGCGGCCCAGTGTATGGGTCATCCGCGACAATCGTCCGAGGCACCGGCAGCAGCGTCTGCCACCGCCGCTCATCCGGGTGCCAGCGGGCATACAGCGGCCCCCGCACGACCTCGACATCCTCATTGCCATAGGCGGTGCGGACCGCCCCGGCTACCGTGCTGGGGCCGGGCAGGACCGGCTCGCCCACCGCATCGGCCCCGGCGTCGAACGAGCGACCATCCCGAACCATGATCGTGTCGCGTGGCTCGAAGGCCACCCACTGTGTGCGACTCATGCTGGCACCGATCCCGAGTCTGACGGCTGTGGCCGGCCCGCCGGCAACCGCAGCCGGGCTTCCGCCGGCTCCGGCGGCGGCAGGCACTCCTGGCGGAGGAACACCGCCACCTTGGCCGCCCTGGCCCGCCGCTGCTCACCGGGGCTACTCGACGGGCGGGCCCGCTCGGCCCGCATCAGCAGCAGCAGTGCCCGAGCATCCTCCGCGGTACCGTGATGCCGCAGTACCAGCCGGGTGATCTCCTGTTCGTGCAGCGCCAGGACCAGCGGCGGGGTCCCGCTGGCGTCCAGGCTCAGCAGGCTGCGCAGCTCGACCGCGTCGCGCTCCAACTCGGCCACCAGGCGCGGGGACAGGCCAGCCCGGCGACCTGTTGCGGCGAACACCCGCAGGCGACCGGTCACCAGCTCGCGCTCTGCGGCCAGCCACGGCTGGATCGTCGACTCCCGGACTCCGGAGCGCCGCAGGAAACCAACCCCCAGCGCATGCTTGTCGGCATTCGCATGCTTGGCCTGTTTGAGCAGCTCCTGCACCTCGGTCACGGCCAGCCGCAGCGAGGCGATCCGGTGGAAGAACACGACCGCGGTGGACGCGGTTGGCAACTGCGGCACCTGTGCGATCGACTCGTGGATGGTCTCCGCGGCGGCCAGTGCGGTGCTCGCCGGCACCAGGGCAAGGAGATCGTCGCCCCCGGTGTAGACCGGAACACCCTGGATCGCCGGATCACACAGGCCCTGGCGCTGCCGTTCACCGACTGCGCTGAGCCGGCGTGAGATCTCGGTGTGGGCGTCGATGGTGACCGGCAACAGGTCGCCGCCCTGGGAGCGTCCCTCGCCCCGCAGGAAGTCCCCCATGCTGTCGATATCCTGCGCGATGACCGCCAGATACCGCGCCGGGGGCGCACCCGCCAGCTTGGCCAGGGCCCTGGCGGCCCTGGCCCCGGCCTCGACCACTCCGGCCAGGCCGGCGGGCGCCGTCTGGCTGCGATCTCCGCTGGTGCCATCCCGCCACAGCCGGTCGGCGTCCCAGCTCTCCTGGTACACCCAGTTACCGGCATCCGTGTTCAGCCATCCGGCCGCCCGGTCGCCGGCCAGCGCGGCGGGCAGCACCGAGCACACCCAACGCTCGCAGGGTAGCTGCACCTTCGCCGTTCTGAGCATCCTGCGAAGGTCCTCGGCCGCTGTGTGCAGCGCCCGGACGGCGCAGCGGATTGGCCCTCCGGGCGGTTCCGCTGCCATCGCCGACAGTAGCGTTGCCCGGAACGGTGCCGAGGCGATGCCGCTGGTGGAGGGGAAGCCGGCAACCGCCGGGTCCTCATCGGTCCCGTGACGGCCTGCGCTGCGGCGCTGAAGATCCAGCCAGCGCCGCTTGACCCAGTTCGTGGCGCACAGCTCACTGCGTCGATCGTAGGACGGGGTGCCGGCCGGCGCCGTGCGCTCCGCCGGCCATCGTGGACTCAGCGAGCACGGCACCCTGCCGGCGGGCAGGTCAACGGATACGAAATCCCGCACCCGTCGCCGGGCGTTGAACGCCTGCTGTGCCAGCCGCCACAGCTCGGGGTAGTCCCGAATCTGGCCATCTGCCGCTCGGGCCGGCAAGCAGACCCACTGCACACTCGGCACGCCCGGAGTCGGTGGCCGCTGCTGCGGATACAGCCTCGCCATCCAGGCATCCCAGCGCTGGTTGACCGCCGCGGCAACTGCCGTGGCAACCGCTGTGCCGGCGCCTGGCGGCACGAGGGCGACGATCCGGTTCGGCACGTTGAGGCTCTGGGCGGGGTCCAACGCGGCCGGTGCTTCCTCGGCACCCGTGCGGCCGACCGTATCGGCGTCAGCCCCTGTGCGGCCAGTGCCGGCACGATCGAGGGCAGGGAAGACCAGCCGCGCTCCGGAGTACCCCGCGACGACGGCAGCGGCCTCCAGAGCGAGCCGAGCGATCATTTCGCTCCCGGCCCGCAGATCGATGGTCGTCCGCGATTCCCGGATCAGCCGCTGCACCCCGGCCAGGGTCAACACCAGGAGATCACCGGTACTGGGTACATCCCGAGCTGACTCGTCAACCGTCACGAGAAGGATGTCTACCCTGAGTGCACACAATCGGGAACTTCAACTCGTCGCCATCACCCATCCGAGTGGTCGGGAACGGTCCTGTGGCCTTGTCGCGTGTCATGAATCCGCGACACGGGATCGGTCCGCTAGTCCAAGTCGGCCGTTGGGACGCGGTCGTGATCCACCGCATGCCCGCGACGCGGGGTATTCGCTGCCCGCGCCGTGGGCGGACGATGTGGTGCTGCTGCCGACAGGCGAACGCTACGCCCGGATCACCGTAGAGCCGTCCGGCGGTCTTCGGTGCTCACACATGCGGATGCCCACTGCAGCGGCAGCGGCTATCGGGTGAAGGTGTTGAGTTGGATGGCTGTGATGAAGGTGCGCCAGTGGTCGGGGGATACGACGATGGTCGGACCTGCCGGGTCCTTGCTGTCGCGTACCGCGACGATGTCGGGCAGGCTGTCTGTGACCTCGACGCACTGACCGTCGGTCTGGCTGTAGCTACTGGTGTGCCATGTAGCGCCGGTCAGGTTCACGTGCAGGCCTCCTCGCTTCCCTCACGCCAGATCTTCGGCGATGGCGGCGATCAGCTCTGCTGACCTGGCCGTGCTGAGCGCCGAGCTGTGCAGATGGGTGTGGGCCAAGGTTACGCGCGCCATGTCGTCGTCGCGTTCGAGATACACATCACCCGCGAAGGTCTCGACGTATGCCACAGGCGAGTGGATGTCATTCGGGAATTCCAGAATGGACAGGGAACCGAGGGTGCCAGGATGGGCGCCTTCGCTGTATGGCAGCACTTGGAGGTTGACGTTCGGGTGTTCCGCCATGGTGATGAGGTGGTGGAGTTGGGTGCGCATCACTTCGACGCCGCCGACCACCCGGTGCAGGGCACTTTCGTCGATGATCGCCCACAGTTGCAGCGGCGGGTCCTCGGACAGGGCGGCCTGTCTGGCCAGGCGGACCTTCACCCGGCGGTCCTGCTCCTCGGGACTGGTGCTCAGGCGCTGCTGGAGCAGGAGTGCCCGGGTGTATCCCTCGGTCTGCAACAGCCCGGGGATCACGGCGAGTTCGAAGTTCCGGACGGCGATCGCGGCCGATTCCAGCCCGATGTACATGCTGTACGGACCGGGTAGTTGACCGTACTTCGCCCACCAGCCACGCTCCTTGCCCTGTTTCTGCAGGCTGAGCAGCGTCTCGCGGTGTTGGCTATCGGTGACCTGGTAGTGGCCGAGCATGACGAGCAGGTCGGCTCGGCCGACGCCGACATCCCCGGCCTCGATCTTGTAGATCTTCGAGGGGGAACAGCCGAGTTCGTCGGCAATCTCCCGGTGGGTGGTGCCGGACTGCTCCCGAAGCGCCTTCAGTTGCGTTCCGAGTTGCCAGCGGGCAATGGTCGGGCCGGTCGTGCGCGCCACGGGTACCTCCAGGTGGGTTGATCTGCTCAGTCTTCTCTTCGATTTCTCGTTCGGCAAGATCATGTTGGACACGGCGTGTCAGGGAAACACAATCTTCATTATCAGTCTTGGATTCTCCCGCGCTGTGTGTCAGTCTGAGAGTCATCCCGATGGGGCTATGTCACAGGCAGTGATCTTTCGTCATGGATCACGAATTTCTGACCACCAGGAGGCGAACCCTGGCACCCGGGTTCGCTCCCCAGGGTCGGGGAGAGTTGCCTGCACGTTGATGAATGCCGCTCGATCGGGGCACGACACCATAAGCCGGCACCGGGGCGGGTGCGAGTTTCCAGGCCCGCCCGCCTCGGTGCCCTTCCTCCACCAACGAAAGGGGTGGGGACATGTCACTGTACCTGCTGCCGGCGGTCGCGCCGGCAGCCCTGATCCTTGGATTCCTGATCGGACTGCTGACCTTCAAGGTCAAGCAGCGTTGGTGTCCCGACTGCGGGGACCGGCTCCGCTGCGTACCCTGCCTGATCGCGGCTGGCCGGCTGGTGCCGCTGCCAGCGCAACGGTCGCAGCCCACCACCCGTCCCTCGTCTCCTCCTTCTCTCTCTCCCACCTCCGCTCCTGGCCCTGTCCCGCCACCGGCCCCGGCCTCAGACTCGGCAGAGGCGCCGGCGTCGGTACCAGCAGGGGCGGCGGTTGGGGCGGCGCCGGGGGCGGGTTTGCCTGCGGCATCGGTCGGATCGGCGCTGGCCGCAGCAGTCGCGGCGGCCAGCCGGGGGAGGGGCGGGCTGGCAGGATGAGGCAGCGCAACGAACGACTCCGGCAGGCGCGTCTGGCCCTGCGAGCGCCCGACGGGTCGGCGTCTCCGATGAGCCGGCAGGAGTTGGCCGAGGCGGTCAACGCCCAGGTCGCGGCGGCCACCGGTCGGCCGGGCGTCATGTCCGGCGGCCATGTCGGGAAGCTGGAGCAGGGGCGTTACTGCTGGCCGAGGCGCCACTACCGGGAGGCGTTC
>JAFGOK010000055.1 GCA_016926535.1 Micromonosporaceae bacterium
GACCCCAAGGACAGCCCTTGCCCTCGCGGCCGTCGGCAATCTGGTCGGGGCCTTCCTTGGCAAGGGGGTCGCCCAGACCGTCGGCAGTAAGCTCGTGACCCTGCCCACGACCATGGCGAGTCTGAGTGTCGTCTTCGCCGGGGTCCTCGGCGCGATTACCTGGAACCTCATCACCTGGTACTTCGGGTTGCCCTCCTCCTCCTCGCACGCGCTGTTCGGCGGGCTGGTCGGGGCGACGATCTTCGAGTCCGGCGGGATCGTTCACTGGTTGGTGATCATCGAAAAGGTGATTCTTCCGATGGTCATCTCGCCGGTGGTCGGGGGGTTGCTCGGGTTCGCCGTGATGCTGGGGCTGCTGTGGCTGTTCCGCCGAGGCAACCCGTTGAAGGTCAACCGGGGGTTCCGGATGACGCAGCGCTTCACCGCGATGGCGCTGGCCACCGGTCATGGGATGCAGGATGCTGCGAAAACCCAGGGCATCATCGTGCTCGCGCTGTTCACCGGCGGTTTTCAGAGTGACCCGAAGCACATCCCGTGGTGGGTGTTCTTCACCTCTGCTGGGGTGCTGGCGGCGGGGACGTATGCCGGCGGCTGGCGCATCATCAGGACGCTCGGACGGAAGGTGATCGACATGGGTCCCCCGCAGGGGGTCTCGGTCGATCTGGTCGCCAGCAGCGTGCTCTACGTGAACGCGCTGGTGCTCCATGCCCCGATCTCGACCACCCACACCATCACGTCGGCGGTGCTCGGCGTCGGCGCGACCAAGCGGCTGTCTGCCGTGCGCTGGGGTGTCGCGGGCAACATCGTCACCGCCTGGGTGCTGACCTTCCCAGCCGCCGGTCTGATCGCCTGCGGGGTGCACCTGCTGGTCGCGCCACTATTCAGCTAGCCCGTCGGCAGCACTCGCCCGTCGGCAGCACTCGCCCGTCGGCAGGGCTAGCCGGTCGGCCGGGCTCGGGCCAGGTCAGGGTAGTCGACCCCGATCTGCTGACGAATGCTGTCGAGGGTCGCCATCACCGCGAGGGTCTCGTCCAGCCCGACGAGCGGGCTTTCGGTGAGGCCAGCGCGCAGGCAGCGGTGGACCTCCTCAGCTTCGTAGGTGTATCCGCTGCCCTCCCCCGGGAAGCTGACGACTTCCAGGTCGGCGACGTGCTGGATCAGCGTGAACGTGCGCGGCATGAAGAAGTACTGTGGCAGGTCGATCCGTCCGGCTGTGCCGGTGATCGATGCCCGGCACGGGGTCTGCCCGACCAGGGAGCAGGAAAGTTGGGCGAGGGCACCGGAGTCGTACCCGAACGTGACCGCGGTGTTCTGGTCGACTCCGCTCTCGGTCAGGTCTGCCCAGGCCGCGATGTGATCGGGAGTGCCGAGGGCCAGATGGGCCAGCGTGACCGGGTAGACCCCGAGGTCGAGGAGGGCTCCGCCGCCGAGGGAGGGTTCGACCATCCGGCTGCCCTCTGGGAACGGGCCGGCAAGACCGAAATCAGCTTCCACAGATGTGATTGTGCCGATGGTGCCTTCGGCAATCAGCTCGCGGATGCGACGGATTGCTGGAAAGCACCGGGTCCACATCGCCTCCATGAGAAAGAGCCCAGCCTCGCGGGCGGTGGCGACCAGCTGCCTGGACGTTGGGAGATCCAGGGTGAAGGGCTTCTCTGTCAGCACGGCCTTGCCGGCGGCAAGGCAGGTCATGGTGGCGTCGAAGTGAGCGGAGTGGGGGGTTGCCACGTAGATCACGTCGACGTCCGGATCATCGGCCAGGGCTTGCCAGCTGCCGTGCGCCCTGGGAATCGCGTGGCGCTCCGCGAAGGCCTTCGCGGTTTCGGGTTTCCTGGACCCGACGGCGACGACCTCCGCGTCGGGCAGCAGGCGCAGGTCGGTGACGAACGAGGTGGCGATGGCGCCGGTCGAGAGGATGCCCCATCGGATCGGGTTGGTCATCTGTGGAGTATGCGCCGGATGAAGCAGATATCAGTTGACCAACGGGAGAATCCCAGCTTCTCGTACAGAGCAACTGCCCTGGGATTGGCCTGATCGACATAGAGCATCGCCTGGTCAAGACCTTGCTCGTGCAAATGCCGGAGCCCTGCGAGGGTCAGCGCCGTGCCGAGCCCGACACCAGCGAACCGTGGGTCGACGCCGAGGACATAGACTTCGCCGATCGGGTCGTGGGCGTGGTGTGCCTGGTCGTCCTGGAGGCACGGCCGGCTTGCGGAGGAGTCCGCCGGACTGCCCTGATCTGGCTGGGGTGCTGGGCGGACCGTGCCGTGGACCTTGGTCCAGTTGAATCCGACGAGCGCGCCGTCGCTGATCCGCTCTGCGAGCAGGAATCCCCTGGGGTCGAACCAAGGCTCGGCCAGCCTGGTGTGCAGGTCGGCAAGGGTCCACTGGCCCTGATCCGGAAGGTCGGCAAAGGCTTCGGCATTGAGCGCCAGCCAGGGGAGGTCGTCGTCTCCAGCCCGGAACGCCCGCAGCCGCACTCCTACCGGGAGTTGCGGCTCGGGGACGGGCCCGTCCAGCGATCGCCGCAGGTGCAGCAGGGTTCGTTGGCGCTCGAACCCGAGCGTCAGGGCGAGGGCGCTGGCGGAGGGGTGGTCCCCGTGGGCCCACAGGCGCAGGCGCCCGCAGGTCCGGCCGTTGGCGGCACGCTCCTCCGCGACGGCCATCGCGGCCTGGACCAGCGATCGCCCGAGCCCCTTGCGCCGGTGCATCGGATGAACGACGAGCTCTGCAGAGGCTCCCGCGACGGTATCGGTCGGGTCAATATGCGCATAGCCGATCAGTGCTGTGGCGGTCCGCTGGCCGCTGCCTCCCTGATCGTCGGGAGGCTCCTGCTGCCTGATGAGAAGATGGACTGCTGGAGCCTCGCCGCCGTGGCGCAGGTGGAGTACGACATGTTCGGACAGGGGATCGGCGCCGTCTGCGTCTCCTGCCGCGTGGGCGAGTGCCAGTACCTCGGAGCGGGTCACTGAGTCGAGGTGGTGCTCGACTCGAATCCGCCCATTCAACATCATCATTTCATGATACTGGCGGATGATCGGATGGTCGGTCTGACGTGGATCTAGCTTCCAGATGACGCCTCAACGGACGCTCGATGGTGGGGCGCCAGCCGGTCGTCAGGCGGCTCCCGGGTGATTCGGGGCGTCGGCGGGTTGGTCGCCTCGTGCTGTGGCCGGGCTGAAGCGACCACAAATTTGTACCCGACCTGCCGAACTGTCCCGATCATGGCTTCGTACTCTGAGCCGAGTTTCGCCCGCAGCCGCCTGACGTGGACGTCGACGGTACGGGTGCCGCCGAAGTAGTCATAGCCCCACACC
>JAFGOK010000056.1 GCA_016926535.1 Micromonosporaceae bacterium
CACCGCCGGGATCGCCGCTGGATCCTGGGCAGGCTGCTCCGCAGGCAGCTCCGCCAGCCGCCCGGTCATCTCCTCGAACCAGGCCAGGGCGGAGGGTGCCTCGACGCGGCTGGCGACAAGGAACACCCTGCCGGTCGCGTGGTCGAAGGCCACGAGGCGATCGACCCGCAGCAGCTCCGCGTCCGGTGAACCAGAGTCCTGCTCCGAGCCGGTCACGGCCTCTGGCTTGCCAATACCGAGGCTCTCTTTGACGCCATAGCCGAGATATCCGACGTATCCGCCGACGAACGGCACGGGGACGTCGCCAGCGGCAACCGGTGGCCCCAGCCCGCAGCGCAGGCACTCCAGCAGGGACTGGCCGGTCGAGGTGGCCCCCAGCGGGGTCTCGACGATCGCCGACCGCCCGCCGTCCCAACTCCGGAGCACCGACCAGCCCTCGCCCCCGGCGGCGCCCATGAAGCTGTAGCGTCCCATGCCGTCGGACTGCCGGGCGCCGTCGAGCCAGAAGCAGTACGGCTGATCCGCGAACAGCCGGCTGAACGCGGTCTCCGGCCGGACGCCGAACGGCAGCAGCCTCCAGTGCACGGTTCCCGGGTCGTTCCCCCGCCCGGCAAGCGGCCCGCGGACCCGCGCCTGCGACTCGGTCCGCCGCCCAGTGCACGGCCTGGTCCAGGGCTCGGTCCGCGACGTGCTTCGGGGCCGGCGCCGCTGGGGAGCAGCGGGCCCCTCGCCGGTCCAGGGACCGCCGAGGAAGTTCGCGACCAGCCGGTCCCCGAACTCGGTCAGCACTGACTCCGGATGGAACTGAACACCCCACAGGGGACGATCGCGGTGCTCGACCGCCATGATCACGCCGTCGTCACACCATGCGGTCACCCGCAGGGCGTCTGGAAGCGGCGCGGCGACGGCGAGCGAGTGGTACCGGACCGCCCGGAAGCGCCGGGGAATGCCCTCGAACAGGCCACGACCCCGATGACGAACGTCGCCGACCCAGCCGTGCCGGATGGCCGGAGCCGGGGCGACCAGACCGCCACAGGCGACGGCGATGGCCTGGTGGCCGAGGCACACCCCCAGGCATGGCACCTGGATCCGGGCAACGAGCCCAGCACCCACCCCGATGTCCTCCGGCCGCTCGGGCGAACCGGGCCCGGGGGAGATCACGACATGGGTGTAGCGCTCCCGGAGAAGCTCCTCGACCGTTGCCTCGTCGTTACCGACCACGTCCGGGCGAGTACCGCTGATCTCCCACAGCAGCTGGTACAGGTTGTAGGTATACGAATCATGGTTGTCCAGCAGCAGGATCCGCGGTCGTGACACCGGCGAAGCCTACGATCCCCCGCCGAGGATCGACCGGAGGGCCGCCAGGGGCCATCAGGGGCCGCCGGAGGACCGCCGGAGCGCGGCCATCGCCACGTCAGCGGTAGCAGCCGGGCGCGGAAGTTTCGGGCCGCTTCCGGAACACCAGCGCAGCCCACCAGCCACCTCCACCAGCGCTCAGCAGGGAATCTTCTGCCCGAACCCGCAGCCGGCGGGCAGAGCAACCACCGCCCACTCCATTCACCTGTGTTAATCTCTTGGAACATCCGGAACACCCTCGTACAGCCCCGGGGCGTCTCCATCCTTGTGAGGGAGATGTTCCGGGCCTAGTCCCCGCGACGGTCCCCGCACGGTTCTTGGCCACCTGCGCCGTCGCAGGATGCGGTTCCCTGGCTGCCCCCGAGCCCAGACGGCTCGGGGGCAGCCAGCTGACGAACCACCGCACTCCTGGTCGGGATAGCTGGCATGAGTTGGGGAGACATCGGCCCGAGTCAGCCACCTAGTCTCGGTGCGTGCCCGGACGGATCACCGGCCGGCCAGCCAGTGAGGGGAGACTGCGACCATGGACGCCGACCACCCATTCATCGACTTCGACGGTGACGGGCATCGGGACAGCTACGAGACGTACGATCTCGGCGAGCAGGGCCACGAGTTCGTTCACACCGACGCCACCGGGGACGTCACGGCCATCGCGTACGACTACGACGGCGACGGCCTGATCGACGCGATCGACATGGACCACGGGCACACCGGCCACATGACGCACCACTACGAGGACGTCAACGGCGACGGGTGGATGGACACGGAGACGCCCATCGACTACAGCGGCGACGAGGGCGACGCGAGCGAAGGCGACGCGGGCGAGGACGAGGGCGAGGGCCTGACCAGCGTCATCGGCTCGGCAATCAACTACGACGGGAGTCTCCCCGGGTTCCTTGCCGGGGCGTGACCGCGGATACCCGCTCCCGAACAAAGATCATCACCACCGGAACGTCAGCGCGGCTGGAGTCGCCGATCATGGCGCTGGCGTTCCGATCGTGATGATCTTCGAAGATTTCAGACCGCTTCGGGAATCTCTGGCTCGCAGTCCCGCTCGACGTCCCGGACGACGCCGGAGTGGCCTGAGAGAGCATCCGTGATCGCGATCCGGGCGGTCGCGGTCAGCGGCTCGGGCAGGGCCTTCGGATCCGACCAGGTCAGGCGGGCGATCCGGCCGGGGGCGTTCACCGCGGCCTCTCCCGCGATCACCAGGGCCCGGAACACGTGCACCACCAGATCGGGGACCCCCTCGCCGCAGGCGTCACCCGTCAGGTGGTACAAACCGACCAGATCCATGATCTGGATTTCAAGACCGGTGTCGGTGCGGAGGTCGCGGATCAGAGCGTCAACGGGGCTCTCTCCGGGACGCACCGCACCGCCGGGAAGGCTCCACAGTCGATGGCCCTGGCGCTGCCGCGCCAGCAGCACCCGACCAGCGGAATCCTCGATGACGGCCGAGACAGCCGAGCTCACGGAGTTCATGACGAAAGCCTAGAACCGGACGCCCCCGCGGGCCAGACAACCACCAGCAGTCATTCGACGGTAGCGTGTGCACCCGTGGACGCTGTCACCTCCCGGGTACCAATCGCCGAGGCCTTGGCCTCCCCGACGCCGCTCGCGACAATCCCCAGCCCGACCCAGTCCGTCTGGCACCTCTTCGGGGTCCCGATCAGGGCGTACGCCCTCTGTATCGTGCTCGCCATCGTCGCGGCCGCCGTCGTCACCGAGATCCGCATGCGCCGGAGGGGTGCCCCGCCGAACCTCGTCCTCGACCTCGTGGTGTGGGCGGTACCCTTCGGGATCGTCGGGGCCCGCGTCTACCACGTCCTGACCTCTCCGAGCCAGTATTTCGGCTCTGACGGCCGGCTGATCGACATCTTCAAGGTCTGGGAGGGAGGCATCGGCATCTGGGGTGCCGTCGCTGGCGGGGCCCTGGGCGTCGCCGTCGCCTGCCGGCTGACCGGCCTGCCCCTCCGCTTCATCGCTGGCGCGATCGCACCGGCGCTGCCGCTGGCCCAGGCGATCGGCCGGTGGGGCAACTACTTCAACAACGAGCTCTTCGGGGGCAAGACCGACCTGCCGTGGGGGCTCAAGATCTACGACTGGGATCTGGGGGCCGGCAAGGCCTACACCGACGGCGGCGAGCCGATCGTCGTGGGCGTGTTCCACCCGACGTTCCTCTACGAGTCACTGTGGGATCTGGGCGTCGCCTGGCTGGTGTGGCAACTCGACCGGCGGTACCGCTTCGGCAAGGGGCGGGCGTTCGCCATCTATGTCATGGCGTACTGCGTCGGCCGGTTCTGGGTCGAGGCGATGCGCACGGACACCGCGGTCCACTTCCTCGGACTGCGCCTGAACATGTGGACCTCGCTCGTGGTCTTCGCCGCCGCTCTGGCGTACTTCCTGCTGGTCAAGGGACCGCAGGAGCGGATCGTCGTCGACGAGGACGGGAAGCTGATCATGGTGGTCGACCCGGTCAAGGTCGCGGTGCCGGCGCCCACCGCCGAGGCGGAGGACGTCCTGGCCCCGGCAGAGGACGTCCTGGCCCCGGTCACCGGCAGTGCCGAAACGGCGGATGACGCGGGTTCGGAGCACCAACCCATCGATCCCGACTGACCAGGGGAGCTCGGCATGCGTACCGCCATCGTCGTCGGCGCGGGGATCGCCGGCCTCGCCA
>JAFGOK010000378.1 GCA_016926535.1 Micromonosporaceae bacterium
GCCATGGCAGGATTCCCGGCCGGGCCGGTCGGGATCAGGGCGCCGAGTCCTCGTCCCAGGCCGCCCCGCCGGTTACTCTTCACTCCGCACCTCCGTGAGGAGCGGCCTGCGCCCCGCGAAGGGCGATTTCGAGGGCCGCGTCAAAGTAGCTCATGGCTCCCCGGGAACCGGGGTCATAGGTCATCACAGACTGGCTGTAGCTTGGGGCCTCCGACACCCGGACGTTTCTCGGAATGACGGCGTTCAGGCAGGTATCCCCGAAGTGGTTCCTGACGTCCTGCTCAACGAGGTCAGCCAGTCGCGTCCTGCGGTCATACATGGTGAGCAGCACCGTCGAGATTCGCAACCTGGGGTTGAGGTGCGACCGGATCAACTCGATGTTGCTCGTCAGTGCCTGGACTCCTTCCAGGGCGTAGTACTCGCACTGGATCGGAATCAGCACCTCCTCGGCAGCGACCAAGGCGTTCACAGTCAGCAGGCCGAGGGAGGGTGGGCAGTCGATGAAAACGTAGTCGTACTCGCCAGCTGACGCCATGATGGCGCGATGGAGTCTCGACTCCCTGGCGACGACAGACACAAGTTCGATCTCGGCGCCCGCCAGGTCGATGGTCGCGGGAACAGCCCACAGGTTTGGAATCCCCTCAACCGCCTGAGTCACTGAGTCCAGCGGCGCCCCCTCAATCAGGCAGTCATAGACATCAGGGACTCCTGCATGATGAGGCACGTTGAGACCAGTGGAGGCGTTGCCCTGAGGATCAAGATCAACAACAAGAACGCGATTTCCATGAAGCGCCAAGGCCACGGCGATGTTGACCGCCGTTGTGGTCTTGCCTACCCCGCCCTTCTGATTGGCGACACCAATGATGCGACGGTGCGAGGGACGTGGCATCGTGACCTCGCCGCTGGGATTCAGGATCTGCACGGCTCGCTTGGCCTCCTGTGCTAGCGGGGGATCCTCGGTTTCACGTGAAACCTCACAACCGGCCATGGGCCTTCTTCGGATCGTATGGGCGCCGGTCGAACCTGACCGTGCCGCACTTCCCGATCGAGTCGCGCCCAATTCCGGTCGGCCGCCGGTCCGTTCAGAACCTGCGGGAGAGGAGGTGGCACGGCCGTACACAGTACCGTCCGGACGACATTCTGACGAGGCCAGGGACGCCTCGTCGGGGGCCAGGGTCTCAGCAGACCAAGTCAGACCGCCCGAGGGTCGACCTCCCCTCGCAGAACCAGCTCGATCTGCGCTCCGCGATGCACTCATCCCTCCGTCGGGAATCTCGACCCGATCGGTATCCCTCATTCCGGGTGCTGGAGCGTTCCACGGCCCGGAGGTCCCCGGTGGCCCGGCCAGCCCGCCCAGAGGGGCGGACCCCGCGACACTCGCCGCGTCCGGAGCAGACGCCGGCGACTCGGGCACTACCCCGCCGGTTCTCGGCTGCGGTGCTCCGCCACTGCGACTCACCGCTGTTTCACGTGAAACAGAGATCCTCTGCCCTGCGACCGGGGAGGCCGATCCCTGCTGATCCTGGCCCTCGTATCCGTGCACGACGCCCGTCCCGTCCAGCCCGGACCGTCTCTCGCACCCGGCCGCGTTTCGACTTTCGGGCTCCCGCTGCCACCGGGCTCTTCTCGCCATGGCCACGCGCGGCCAGCCTACGGCCGCATTTCCCTCGACGCCACGAGCGTCCCGCCCAGGGTCGACCCTCCTTTGGGTGTCCCCGGCGCGATACACCATTCGCCCAGGAACAAGGGAGAGTGGGCATCCGGCCTCGGTATCGGCTGCCGATGGCCAGCCAACCCCAACCTGACGAACAACCACCATGCGCGCCCCTGCCTGTCCGTTCCGGGCCGGAGCAGCGCTACCGCAGCTTCCGGCTACCGCCGGCCCCGGGTCTTGCTGTTCCGGCGGGACCCGGCCGACGCCTCGATGAGGTCATCACGCACAACTTCGATCACGGTCACCGGTGGGCCCGGCAGGTCGACGCCGCACCGCCAGATTGTCGGCATGCTTCCACCAAGCCGCATGACTGCTGACGCGTACTCAGCCAACTCATCCGCAGCCGAACCGCCCTTGATTGCCAGTAGCCGGCCTCCGACCGCAGCAAGAGGCAGGCACCACACCGCCAGGCGGTCCAGTGGTGCGACAGCCCGAGCCGTGACGACGTCGACGGGCTCAAGCACGCCGATGCACGCCTCCGCACGGGCCCGAAGGATCTCGACCCCGACCAGTGCAAGATCGTCAACAACCTCCGAAAGGAACGTCGCTCGTCGTGCGAGTGGTTCGACCAGCGTGATACGCAGATCTGGTCGAGCTACCGCCAGCACGATACCCGGCAAACCAGCACCAGATCCAATATCGGCGACAGACAACCCATAAGGGATCATCTCCCCGACAGCAGCGCAATTGACGATGTGCCTGCTCCAGATCCTGGGAGCCTCCCGAGGGCCGATCAGTCCCCGCAGTACCCCCTCGGTCGTCAGAAGTTCCACGTACCGAAGGGCCAGTGGCATCCGATCGCCGAACAGCCGCTGTGCTGCCTCGCTGGACTCCAGCTCCAGCTGCTCCTCACCGAGATCAGTCATGTCCCGTCGCTGTACATCCACCGGCGCACCCACCCCCAACGTGAACGGTGCCCCTGACAATCTGTCAGAGGCACCGACCGACTGTGCCGACTCATCCATCAGCTGCTTGGCCGAACGATGATCCTGCGGTTCGGCTCGACTCCCTCGGATTCACTCTCGACGCCAGCCGTCGCGTTGATGACGTCGTGGACGCACTTCCGCTCGAACGCTGACATGGGCTCCATCCGAACCGGCTCGCCGTGTTCCTTGACCCGCTCCGCCGTGTTCTTCGCGACCGCGGACAGCTCCTTGCGTCGCGCTACCCGATATCCTCCGACGTCGAGAAGCAGGCGGCTAGGTGCCCCTATCCTCCGGTACACCGCCAGTCGGGTCAGCTCCTGCAGCGCGTCCAAGGTCGCCCCGTTCGCCCCGACCAGCGCCTGCAGCTCGGCGCCGATCACCGCGACGAC
>JAFGOK010000379.1 GCA_016926535.1 Micromonosporaceae bacterium
CGGGCCGCTGGCCGGCTGCTCCTGCTGGCCGTACGTTCCGGCCTGGTCGGATGGGGTAGCCGGCTGCGACGGATACTGCGGCGCCGCGGGATACCCCTGGGCCTGGTACCCACCGGCCGGCGTTGCGGTCTGGCCATGCTGGCCCTGCTGACCGTACTGACCGTACTGACCCTGCTGACCGTACTGGCTCTGCTGGCTCTGCTGGCCCTGCTGGCTGTACTGACCCGGCTGGCCCTGCTGGCTGTACTGACCCGGCTGGCCGTAGACCCCCGGCTGCTGACCGTACTGACCCGGCTGACCGTAGACCCCCGGCTGCTGACCGTACTGACCCGGCTGACCGTACTGACCCTGCTGGCCATAAACACCCGGCTGCTGACCGTACTGACCCGGCTGACCATAGACCCCCTGCGGGTATCCGACCGGTTTGGGCACCATGAACATGCCCTGATAGACCCGGAACACCACGAGCAGGGCGATACCGAGGAACGCGAGCCAGCCGAGCCGCTCGAACACCTCGATGATGATCCGGCCCTTTCCAGTGCTTGGATACAGCTCGTAGTCACCGAACTGCCCTACCAGGCCCGTAATCATGAGCAGGATGCCCAGCACGGCCGCTGCACAGTACTCGATGAGCGCGATCAGCGTGACAACCTTGGCATTTGCGGTCATCGGCCGGATATGGGTTGCGATGAGCACCGCGATCAGGGGAAGGGCGATCCTCAGCAGATCGACGCACCGTGAGAAGTCGCTGCCGACCGCCGTGGCGATGTGGTCATCCGTCGTGATGAGAATGATAAAGATGTCGATGAGCGCGACGACGAGAAACAGCGCCTCGATCGAGACGAGCGCCAGCGCCGCGAGCTGCCGGAGTGGCTTGGTGAACTGGATGGCGTCCTTCTCCTCCGTCGCGGACGCCGAGGCCGCTGGTTCTGTCGGCTGGGTGCTCACGGGCATCCCCCAATGAGATCTGACATGACTTGGTCGATCGCGAGCCTAGTCCCACAGCGCACGTCTGGGGGGACAGCCGGCCGTTGACGCAACTGGCGGTACGCGAAGATGAGACCATGCACATCGTCGTCCTCACCGGCGGTATCGGCGGTGCTCGATTCCTGCTCGGGGTCCGCAGAGCTGCCAGAGCTCTCGACGCCCAGGTCACGGCAATTGTGAACATCGGGGATGATCTGACCATGCACGGGCTCCGGATCTGTCCGGACCTCGACAGCGTCCTCTATACGCTTGGCGGCGGCTCCGATCCTGGCCGAGGCTGGGGCCGCGACGGGGAGACCTGGGCGGTCATGGCGGAACTGGCGGCGTACTCTGCCGAACCCGCCTGGTTCAACCTCGGCGACCGGGACATCGCGACCCATTTGAGGCGCATGGAACTGCTCGCGGCCGGGCACCGGTTGTCCGAGGTCACCGAGATCCTTTGCCGGCGATGGCAGCCCGGAATCCGGCTACTGCCGGCGAGCGACGACCCTGTCGAAACCCACGTATTGGTGGATGTTCCACAGCCCGTTGAGGCACCAGGGATCGTGGAGGCACCCGAGGCCGTGGGCGCCACGGGCGCCGTGGGCGCCACGGGCGCCGCAACCCAGCCGTCTGGGACGGGTGACCGGTTGATCCACTTTCAGGAGTGGTGGATCCGCTACAAGGCGGATCTACCACCGCGACGGTTCGATTTCGTCGGCGCGGACGAGGCGTCGCCCGCGCCTGGAGTCCTCGAAGCCATCCGACGGGCCGATGCCATCTTGCTCGCCCCGAGCAACCCGGTCGTCAGCCTCGGCCCGATCCTCGCCATCCCCGGGATCCGGAAGGAACTGGACCAGGCGCGTGCCCCGATCACCGGGGTCTCCCCCATCATCGCTGGCAGCCCGGTCCGTGGCATGGCTGACCGGTGCCTGGCCGCGCTGGGGATCGAATGCTCCGCAGCGGGCGTCGGCGCGATGCTCGGCGGGCGCGGACACGGCGGGATCCTCGACCGCTGGCTGGTCGATCCGGTCGACGGGGAAACCCTCGTCGAGGGAGCCGAGGTGATCGCCCGCCCGCTCTGGATGACCGATGAGGTGGTCACAAGCAAAATTGTCCTGGATGCGATGGGTATACCGAATGAGTAATCTTCAGATCATGCCAATCACCGGCATTGGCGAAATTCGCAGGGGAGACGACCTGGCGGGCCTGATTACCACCGCCGCCCCCTGGCTCATCAGCGGCGATGTCGTCGTGGTGACCAGCAAGATCGTCAGCAAGGCGGATGGACGCGTCGTCCACCTGCCGCCCCCGGGGCCACAGCGCGTCGCCGCCACCGCGGCGGCGCTGGCAGCGGAGACGGCCCGAGTGGTCGCGACCCGCGGCACCACCACCATCGTGCAGACCCGTCACGGATTCGTCATGGCCTCCGCCGGCATCGACGCCTCGAACACCGACCAGTCGACGCTGGTGCTCCTCCCGGAGGATCCCGACGCGTCAGCGCGATCGCTCCGGGCTGACATCCGCGAACGGTGTGGCAAGGACGTCGCCGTCATCATGACCGACACGATGGGACGGCCGTGGCGAGCTGGCCTCGTTGACGTCGCCCTCGGAGTCGCCGGGATCGACCCCCTCCTGGACTACCGGGGGCAGCGCGACTGGCAGGGCAACGAGCTCCGGGTGACAGTCACAGCGGTCGCCGACGAGCTCGCCGCAGCGGCCGACCTCGTCAAGGGCAAGCTCTCCCGGGTACCGGTCGCGGTGATCCGCGGTTGGTCCCCGGCTTCGCCCGCAGCCGAGCCACGACCGGACAAACCGGGACCGAGCAGCCCGGGACCGGACGGCCCACGACCGGACGGCCCACGACCGGACGGCCCACGACCGGACGGCCCACGACCGGACGGCCCGGGCGGCCGCGCGCTGATCCGACCGGCCGCTGAGGACCTGTTCTCGCTCGGCACCGCTGAGGCCCGAGCCAGCGGGATCGCCGAAGGGCTGCGGCTGGCCGCTAGACGTGCTCGGTGTGGCCACGGGCGCGCAGCTCGTCGACGACCCGCTTGATGTCCTGCGCCCGCTCGCGAGCGCAGACGAGCAGCGCGTCCTGGGTATCGACGATCACAAGGTCCCTGACCCCGACAGCGGTGACGATGCGGCTGCCGGCCGGTACGACGACGACGTTGCTCGAATCCCGGATCAGCACATCTGAATCGGCCGTCGTCCCGCCGAACGGCCCGTCAAGCACCACGTTGCCGTCGGCGTCACTGCGCAGCAACTCACCCAGCGTGTTGAAATCCCCGACGTCGTTCCATCCGAAGACTCCCCGGACAGTCGCGACCTTGCCCGCCGCTGCCGCGCCCTCCATGACAGCCGTGTCGACTGGCACCTTCGGCAGCTTCGGCCACTCGCTCTCGACCACCGCATCGCGTTGCGCGCTGTTCCACGCCTCGGCAATCGCGGCAACGCCGTTGTAGATCTCCGGACTCTGCCGCTCCAACTCGGCCAGGAAGACGTCCACCCGCCAGACGAACATGCTGGCGTTCCACAGGTACCGCCCGGATTCGAGGTACCGGCGGGCCACCTCGGCGCTCGGCTTCTCCTTGAACTCCCGGACACTGAGCACCCCTTCTGGCCCGACCGGCTCACCGACCTGGACATACCCGTATCCGGTCTCCGGATGGGTCGGGGCGATACCGATGGTCATCATGAAGCCGGCCCGAGCGCCCTCGATGGCGGTCCGGACGGCGGCGTGGAATCGCTCCTGGTTGGCGACCAGATGGTCGGCAGCGAACGAGCCCATGACCGCCTCCGGGTCACGACGGGCAATGATCGCGGCAGCGAGCGCGATGGCCGGGCAGGAGTCCCGGGCTGATGGCTCGACGACGATATTGTCATCAGGCAAATCGGGCAATTGCCGCGCGACCGCCGCCGCGTGGGCGACGCCGGTGACGACGAAAGTCATGTCTGGTTTGCTCAGCGGAGCCAGGCGAGCAACCGTCGCCTGAAGCATCGACGCCTGACTTCCCGTCAGGGCGTGCAGGAACTTCGGATGTCCGGAACGAGACAGCGGCCACAGGCGGGTACCGCTGCCGCCGGCTGGAATGACGGCGTACAACATCGTCCCATTCTGCATGTTCAACGACGGACTACCCCGGCAAAGCGCTCTGGATCGACGTTTTCTTCAGCAGACGCTGCGAGACCAGAACTCAAGGTGGAGCTGGGCACTGGCCTCCCAGGTGAACTCCTGCGCGCGGTTGACTCCGGCCTTGGCCAGCTGTGCCCTGCGCTCGTCGTCATCGAGCAGCGTTGCCAGGTCCCGTGCGATCGCGGCGGGATCCGGGCCGGTGTATGCCACCGCGTCCCCCCCGACCTCCGGCAGGGAGAGTCTCGGTGTCGTCAGCACCGGGGCACCGCAGGCCATCGCCTCCAGGACGGGCAGCCCGAACCCCTCTCCGAACGAGGGGTAGCACGCGACCAGCGCGCCCCCAAGGAAACCCGGCAAATCGGCGTAGGGGAGATAGCCGGGTCGCAGCAGTCGGAGGTGGGATGGAAGCTCCGCGACCGCCTCGTCGATCTCATCGTCATGCCCCTGGCCGCCCGCGATCACGAGCGCAGGGGGGCACTCCCGACCGGCGACGGCCTCGGCCCAGCCCTTGATCAGGCTCGGCACGTTCTTTCTGGGCTCCTTCGCGCCGAGGAAGGCGACATACGGCTGATCACCGAGGCCGAGCCGGGCCCGCGCCCTGGCGACCTCCCGCTCGGTCGGTGGATGGAACGCCGTGCGGTCAGCCCCGTGGTGGGCGACGTCGATCCGGTCCGGATCGGCATCGAGGATCCGGACCAGTTCGGCCTTTGTCGCGTGGCTCGGCACGATGACCCGGGCCGCTCTGCGGATCGAGGTCTTGATGGCTGACCGGAAGAACGTCCTGCGGGACTTCTCGTAGTGCTCAGGCTCTGTAAAGAACGTCGCGTCATGGATGGTCACCGTGACCGGGCAGTCCGTCCGCAGCGGGCAGGTATAGAAGGGCGAGTGGAGCACCTGGGCGTCGACCTCCTGTGCGAGCATCGGCAGGCTGGTCTGCTCCCACGCCAGCCGCGCGGGTCGATGCGCGACTCCCGCCGGAGCCGCGATCACCCGCGCGTTCGGCATCAATCGGCCATACCGCTCGGCATCGGTCCGCTGGCAGACGACGACGATGTTCGCCTCATCCTCCTGACACCCGCCGATGGCCCCGAGCAGTCCATCGACATATCTGCCAACACCGCCCCTGTCAGCCGGAACACTCGTGGCATCGAACAGCACACGTGGCGGGCGGCGGCGCATCGCGGCGACTCCTCGCGAGAGGGTAAACGGTCCTCGGTGAAGCGTACGCCGGCTTGATGCTCATGGGACGACGGCAACGGTTGAGAGACGGTTCATCAGCCCAACGGCCGATTGATCCTCGCCTTGGAATCCGACGAAAAGCCACCATCCGACTGAAGCGATATTAATACTGTATTACAGCTATACATACTTTTTCCGACTTCAGGCGATTGTTCGATCAGCGCCCCCGCCGCCTCGGCAAGTGCGTCCGAAGCCTCAACCACTCGCTCAGCCACCGTCGTCACCCCAACGCTGACCGTCACTGGCGGTTGCCATTTCTTTGCATTGCGTTCAACCAGAGACCGGATGTGTTCCGCTCGCCGAATGGCATCATCCGCACCGCAGGCCGGCAGCAGGATCGCGAACTGTTCTTCCGCGATTCTCGCGAGCACGTCACTGCCCCGCTTCTGCGTCGCGAGCAGCGATCCGACCATACGCACCAGATCGGGACCACCGCCGGTGCCAGGCTCCCGCGCTGTCTCCCCGAACCGATCGATCCGCGCGACCAGGA
>JAFGOK010000380.1 GCA_016926535.1 Micromonosporaceae bacterium
CCTGGGGCGAAGCCCGGGGCAGAGCCGGGGGCGGGGTCGGACGCCAGGGCTGGGAATGCACCAGAGCTGGCCGAGACCTCGGTGCGCAAGTAACGCGGTCGCCCCTCGGCAGTCAGTCGGTCAGCCAACCAATCTGGCAGCCAGGAAGCCTGGCAGCCAACTCTCCAACCAACCAATCAGCTAGTTCTTGATCAACAGCGCTACAGGGCATTTTGAAGATTATGAAGAAGGGGACACGTATTATGCGAACAACACTGGCCCGGGTAACGGTGCTCGGCATCGTCGCTCTCGCGGCGTTGACGGCCTGCTCCGAGCGGGAGGACTCCAGCGGGGACGCCTCCGCGAAGGGCTTTGCCAAGGACGCTCTGATCGGCGTCGCCCTGCCGTCCAAGACCTCCGAGAACTGGGTGCTGGCCGGCGACCTGTTCACCGACGGCCTCAAGGAGGCCGGGTTCAAGTCCGACGTGCAGTACGCCGCGGCTACCGGCACCGTTGCCGACCAGCAGGGGCAGATCCAGGCCATGGTCACCAAGGGTGCCAAGGTCATCATTATCGGGGCCGCTGATGGCTCGCAGCTGAGTACACAGGTCGAGGCTGCTCAGGCCGCCGGCGCCAAGGTCATCGCATACGACCGTCTGATCAAGAACACGAAGGCGGTCGACTACTACATCGCGTACGACAACTTCAAGGTGGGTCAACTTCAGGGCCAGGCCCTGCTGGACGGGATGAAGAGCCGGAAGGCAGAAGGCCCGTGGACCATCGAACTGTTCGCGGGTTCCCCGGACGACAACAACTCCACGGTGTTCTTCAACGGTGCCATGGACGTGCTCAAGCCGAAGATCGACGCTGGTGAGGTCGTGGTCGGGTCGGGACAGATTGAGTTCAAGCAGGTCACGACCGATGGTTGGAAGGCGGAGAACGCCCAGCGGCGCATGGACTCCCTGATGACCAGCACCTACAGCGGCAGCAAGACCCTCAACGGCGTGCTGTCGCCGAACGACACCCTCGCTCGCGCGATCCTCACCTCGGTCAAGGGCACCGGCAAGGACCTGCCGATCGTCACCGGGCAGGACTCAGAGGTCGAGTCGGTCAAGTCCATCATGGCTGGCGAGCAGTACTCGACGATCAACAAGGACACCCGCAACCTGGTCAAGGCCTCGATCGAGATGGTCAAGACGCTGCAGGCCGGCGAGGCGCCGACCGTCAACGATGAGAAGTCCTACGACAACGGCCAAAAGGTCGTCCCGGCCTACCTGCTCGCCCCGGTCATCGTGACCAAGGCGAACGCCGCGGAGTCCTACGCGAATGACCCGACCCTGTCTCAACTGACCAAGTAGTGGTGCCCGCCTCGGCGGTGGTGGTGTGTTGCCTGCGGTAGCAGCGGTGGGTCCCCGGAATGATCATTCCGGGGACCCACCGGCGTCCTACCCACCGGTGGCGCGCCGACTCCGCTTTTCGGCATCCAAGGCGTTCCGGTAGGTGTCTGTACCACGCCAACGTACGTCTGTATGTTGGTGTGTGTCGATTCGTTGGTGTGACGTGTCGTGGTAGTCGTCGGGAGGAGGTGCCGGCGTGACTGCTCAGGACACCGATACAGCATCATCCGCCCAGGGTGCTGCGGTGCAGCCCGTGGCCATGACAGTGGCCGGGGCCGGTGAGGTCGCAGAGCACTACCGGGCCCGGCACACCATGCCGGCCGGTCACCGCTGGGTGGTGATCGTAGCGGCAGCGTTGGCGACGGTGTGCCTCGCTGGCGGCGGCGTTGCGATTTCCCGCGTATTCGATCTCTCCGGAGGCGGCGGCAGGCTTTCGAGCGGGGCACAGCCAGAGGTGCCCGTCGCCGACGGCTGGCGGCTGGAGAGTTCGCTCGGGATCGAGATAGCCGTTCCCGCCAGTTGGGGCATCAACGACTACGGCTGCAACATGACCGAGAAGTCGAGTGTCGTGCGTGGGTCCTCAGCGGCCCTGCTGTGCTTCACCCAGGAGCCGGCGGGCAAGGAGATCGCCGAGATCAGGGCACTGAGCGGAGTTCCGGAGCCGACGCCTCCCGCCGAGACCGTGCGGATTGGCGGCGTCGTTGCCCTGCGGAGCGAGGGGCGGCTGGACGACGGCCGTTTCACCGGACGGGTGACCGTGCCCGACCGGGACGTCGTCGTTCTGGTGCGCGCCCGCAGCGATCATACAGTTCAGTCTGTTTTGGACAGTGTTCGTCTGGTTGATGTCGATCATGTCGGTTGTGAACTCCGACGGCCGGACGCTGTGGTTCCGGGCAGAGCGGCGGCAGTCCTGGTGACGCCGGAGCCGGTTGCCGCGGGTGTGTGCTACTACGGCGGGCCGCGATCCGATGGCCGCCTGCATGCATCGATTGAGCTGCCCCAGCAGGCTGCGCGTGATCTGGCTGCGGCGATGAACGCTGCCCAGACCGGGGTGAACCCGGATGTCTCAAGCGACCAGTGTGTCCAGACCAGCCCGAAGGCTGTCGATGCCGTGCTCCGCTTTCGCGGCCAGGACGAGGTGGTCGAGACCGTCGCCGCGACGTTCAGCTCCTGCGAGGATCGGGGATTCGACAACGGGGTGCGGTCGGTTCCGGTGACCCGGAGCTTGATCGATATGTTCATGGCGCCGCTGCGGGTCGGTTACGCCCTTGGTGGCGACCTCCCGGAGTAGGCGGTCGCGGCCCGGCAAACCAGGGAATCCCGGGGCAGCCGAGGGAATCCCCTCTTAACCGTGGAGAGGAAGTCTACTACTCTTCTTGCGACAACAGGCCCGGTAAGCGCTATTACGGAATTGCGATTTTTATCATTTTCGGAGGATTTCGTGGTGAAACACGAAGAGTGGGTTCCCCCTGGGGTGGATCCCAATACCCCCAGCATCGCAAGGGTCTACAGCTACCTCCTGGGTGGCAAAGACCATTTCGCCGTCGACCGTGCGATGGGCGATATGTCGCTGAAAGCCGTGCCTGATGGACGCAGGTCAGCCCAGGCCAATCGGGCTTTTCTCCACAGAGTCGTCACCCATATGATGATCGAGGCCGGTATCCGCCAATTTCTTGACCTCGGATCTGGCCTGCCCAGCGACGGAAATGTCCACGAGGTCGCCCACGCCCACGACCCGACCGCGCAGGTGATCTACGTCGACAACGATCCCATGGCTCTCGCGCATGGGCGGGCTCTGCTGGAAGACAGCAAGGCGTCAACCGTCATCCAGGCAGATGTGCGCCAGCCAGACAGCGTTCTCGGTAACCCCACAGTCCAGCGACTGCTGGATTTCGAGGAACCAATCGGATTACTGTGTCTCGGCATTTTCCATCACCTCAGCGACGAGGACGGCCCTGAGGAGGTCGCCGCCAGGTTCCGCCAGGCCATACCCTCCGGAAGCGTTATGGCGATCAGCCACTTCTTTGACCCCGGAGAGGATGATCCAGACATTTCGGCGCAGGTCAAGCGCAATGAGATTGTGTTCCGGTTAGGAGGCGGCGCCGCACGCTGGCGTACTCGGGCCGAGATTCTCCGTCTCCTCGGCGATTTTCGCCTCCTCGATCCAGGGATCGTCCCCGTCCCTGAATGGAGACCAGAACCGGGATACACCGTGGATCTCCAGCCATACACCTACCACACGTTCATCGCCTGCGTCGGAGTCAAGCCTTAGAGGGTTCGTATTTACGTTAGAACATTGAAAGTGCATTTTCGGAACAGGTGTTGCGTGCCTCCTGCAGCCGCTGGACCGCGGCAGCCAGTAACGTGGCCTGATTCTCCTTGCTGATCATCAGATAGTGGCCGCCCGCCTCCACGATGGCCTCGGAATAGGCCCGTCGGCCAGGATGCGTCGACAGCTTCCGGTGCCATCGTGGAGCGATTGTCAACTCTTCCTCACAGCACCGGTCTCCTGAGCGATCATTCCGCCAATACACCCCTCGAACAGCAGACGGGCAGGGCGGACAGTATGAGGATGGTCAAGCGCCGGCTACTCGCGGCGGTCGTCACCGGGGTCATCTCCGCCGCGGGAGGGCTGGCGCCGGCCTGGGCCGCACCGGTTCAGGCGGGGAACGACTCGGCGGGGCGCGCGTCGGAGGCGCAGGGCAGGTCGGGGCGCGCGTCGGAGGCGCAGGGCGCGGTGGTGGGGACCGCAGCGGTGCCGCCGGGAACCCGGGCGATGTGGCTGTGGTGGACCGCCGATCCGACCACCACGGTTGCCTGGGCCTCCAGCCAAGGCGTCACCGAGATCTTCGCCTACGTCCCGGCCGGCAAGCTGGCCCAGCGGGATCTGCGACAGTTGCGGACACTGAAGCTTCTCGCGGACCGGGCCGGCATCCGGCTCGCAGCCCTGGGCGGCGACCCGACCTGGGTGCTCAGTCCCAGCGCCGCTCTGGCCTGGCAGCGGCAGGCCCTGGCGACTGGCCTGTTCCATGGCAGTCACGTTGATGTCGAGCCGTACCTGTTGCCTGCGTGGGAGACGAGCCAGCCGACTCTGGTCGCGTCCTACCTCAGGCTGCTCGAAGCACTTCAGGCCGCTGACAGCAGGCCGCTGGAGGTCGACGTCCCGTTCTGGTACAACGAGATCCCCTCAGCGACGGGGAACCTGGCCGATGCCGTGCTGGAGCGGGTGGACGCGGTGACAGTGATGAGCTACCGGGACACAGCGGTCGGCGAGGGTTCGATCCTGGGGGTCGGGGTGGACATGCTGCGCCGCGGAGCCACGGCCGGCAGGCCGGTACGGCTGGCCGTCGAGACCGGGCAACTCGCCGACTGCCCGTACTGCACCTTCTACGAGGAGGGGCAGGCCACCCTGGCAGCCGCACTGGCCCAGGTTGACCTCGCGGCGAGCGACTACGCCTCCTTCACCGGTCTCGCCGTGCACCACTACGCGTCATGGCGGACCCTGAAGCCGTGAACCGTGAGCCGTGAGC
>JAFGOK010000381.1 GCA_016926535.1 Micromonosporaceae bacterium
CTGCGGGCCAGCCTGGACAGCCAGGAAGAGCTGACCGAGGCGCTCGGCGTCCAGGTCCGCAAAGCCGTCGAACTGCTCGTCGCAGCTTTCGGCCGGATCGACGTCCGCGACCGCGAGCGCGGCGGGCCAGGCCTGCGCGACGTCGACGCCCACGACGTGTACCGGGGCGCGGTCACCGTCATGATGCGCATCGTGTTCCTGCTGTTCGCCGAGGAACGCAAGCTCCTGCCCTCCGACAACGACCTGTACGCCACCGCGTACTCCGTCGGGCGGCTCTGCGACGAGCTGGAGCAGCGGGTCATCGAGGGCTCAGAGGAGCACCTGGAACACACCACAGCAGCATGGTGCCGGCTGCTGGCCCTGTTCAACGCCGTGTACCAGGGCGTTGACCACCCCCGCCTGACCATGCACGGCCACGACGGATCACTGTTCGACCCCGCAGGGTACCCGTGGCTGCCCCTGTCCATCGACGACCGCACCGTGCTGCACATGCTCCGAGCCGTGCAGTACGTGCAGGTCGGCACCGGCCGCAACCGCGAACGCCGCCGGCTGAGCTTCCGGGCCCTCTACGTCGAGCAGATCGGCTTCGTCTACGAGGGTCTACTGTCCTTCGAGGGATTCCGCGCCGGCGACGTGGTCGTCGGGCTGATCGGCAAGGAAGGCCAGGAAGACGAGGTCCCGCTGGCCGACCTGGAGGCGCACGCCGCAGCGGCGCCGGGCGTTGACGCGCTCGCGGCGAAGCTCGCCGAGGCGTACAAGGACTCGAAGATCGGATCAGCGAAGGCGCTGGCCAAGCGGCTAGCGCCGCTAGAGGGCGTCGCCCGCGAGGAAACCCTCAAGAAGCTGCTCGCGGTCACCGGCGGCGACTACCCCCTGGCCCAGCGGCTGCTGCCGTTCGTCGGGGTGATCCGCGAGGACCTGCGGGGCCTGCCCACTGTGATCCTGCCAGGGGCGCTCTTCGTCACCGAGTCGGCGCTGCGGCGCAACACCGGCACCCACTACACCCCCCGCTTCCTCGCCGAGGAAGTGGTCGAGGGCGCCCTCGAACCCCTGGTGTACTCCCCAGGGCCGCTCCAGACGGCGAACAAGGCCGAGTGGACGCTGCGGTCCAGCGCGGAGATCCTGGCATTGAAGGTCGCCGACATCGCCATGGGCTCGGCAGCCTTCCTGGTGGCCGCCGCCCGCTACCTGGCAGACCACCTCATCGAGGCCTGGTCCCGGGAGGGCGACGAGCGGGCCCGCGCGTACGTCGAGACCGCAACCGACCGCCAGGCCGGCCTGGATGAGGACCCGCTGGTCATCGAGGCCCGCCGGCAGATCATCGAGCACTGTCTCTACGGGGTCGACATCAACCCGATGGCCGTGGAAATGGCGAAGCTCTCGCTGTGGCTGGTCTCCATGGACCCGGACCGTCCCTTCACCTTCCTCGACGACCGGCTCGCCGCCGGGGACTCCCTGCTGGGCATCACCTCCCTGGAACAGCTGGAATACCTGCACCTGGACCCGGTGCGGGGCCGGAAACTGCACGAGGACCTGCTCGGCTGGGCCGCCGGGGTCGCGCCCCTGGTTCGCGAGGTGGCCGACCTGCGCCGGCAGATCGCCGGCATCCAGTCCGGCGCCGATCCACTGGGGGCGCTCGCCCACAAGCGGGAGCTGCTCGCCGAGGCCGAAGCCAAGACCAAGCAGCTGCGGCTCTTCGCCGACCTGGTGGTGGGCGCCGCGCTCGTTAGCAGCCGCAAGGGCCCCGGTTCGAAGGACCCCAACGCCCGCGAGGACATCGAGGAGCAGCGCGCCGCCGGCAGGGAGGGCCGGTTCGTCGAGGCCGCCCGGCTCGCCGACGCCGCCCACGCCGGACGCGACGCCGAGGCGTTGACCAGGCGCGCCGAATGGCTCGCCACCGACCACGTCCCCGGCTCCTTCCCCCGCGAACCCCTGCACTGGCCCCTGGTCTTCCCAGAGGTCTTCGAGCACGGCGGCTTCGACGCCGTCATCGGCAACCCGCCGTTCCTCGGTGGGCAGAAGCTCACCGGAACCATGGGAGTCGCCTACCGGGAGCACCTGGTCGAGAGCATCGGGCGGGGCGAGCGGGGCAGCGCCGACCTGGTGGCCTACTTCGCCCTGCGAGCCCACGACCTGCTGAATCCGACTGGGCAGAGCGGCCTGATCGCCACGAATACCCTCGCCCAGGGCGACACCCGCCAGGTGGGCCTCGATCGCATGGCGGACGAGGGGGTCACGATCCGAAAGGCGATCAAAAGCAAGCCTTGGCCATCCCGCTCGGCAGTGCTGGAATTCTGCGCGGTGTGGGCCAGTCGCGCGCCGTTGGGGGAGCGGGCGGTCCGGATCGCGGACGGCGCTGTGGTCAGCGGGATCACCCCAGCGCTTGACCCAGCGTCGCGGGTGCGGGGCAACCCCCACCGGCTCAAGGCCAACGGTTCGATGTCGTTTCAGGGCTCTATCGTCCTCGGACTCGGATTCACGATGAGCCCCGACGAGGCCGCCGCATTTCTGGAGAAGGACGCGCGCAACCGAGACGTGCTCTTTCCGTACTTGAATGGCCAAGACCTCAACTCCCGTCCGGACGCCTCGGGAAGTCGCTGGGTCATCAACTTTCACGACTGGCCCGAGGACCGCGCCCGAACCTATCCCGACTGCTATGGACGAGTGCTGCGGCTGGTAAAGCCCGAGCGCGACGGCAACAACCGCAAGGTCCGACGAGAACGATGGTGGCAGTATGCGGAACGGTCGTCAGGGCTGTACGAGGCGATTCAAGGTTTGGATCGCGTCATTGCGATCGCCCGGGTGAGCAAGACCGTGCTGCCACTGATGGTGCCAACCGGCCAAGTTGCCAGCGAAATGGTTGTGGTCTTTGCGACTGACGACACCGCGATGTTGGCGCTGTTGTCGAGCGGGCCGCATTACTGGTGGACGGTCAGCCGGGCGTCCACGATGAAGGCGGATATCCGGTATACGCCGTCGGATGTGTTTGAGACGTTGCCGTTGCCGGAGTTGACGCAGCGCATGCGGGAGTTGGGGCATCGGCTCGATACGCGGCGGCGGGAGATCATGCTGGCCCGTGAGGCTGGGCTGACTGCTACCTACGGGCTCGTCAACGATGAGTCGTGCCGGGATGAGGACATCGTCGAGCTGCGGCGGATTCACGAGGAGATCGACGTGGCCGTTTGCGGCGCCTATGGCTGGGATGACCTGGTAAAGCAAAGGCTTGATCACGGGTGCCACAAATCTGGGCCGTACCTTCGCTACACCGTGGGGCCGGCGGCGCAGCGGGAGATAGTCGACCGGTTGCTCGAACTCAACCACGAGCGGTATGCCGAGGAAGAGGCGAGGGGGTTGCACGCCAAGAAGAAGCCGGCCAAGGCGCGGAAGGCCAAGGCGAAGGCTCAGCCGGAAGGGCAGGAGGCGATGTTCTGATGGCTGGCGACCGTGCCCGCGACGGAGCCCACGATCAGGGCAGTCTGTTCCCGGATCCGCGCGGCGAGCAGGGCAATTTCCCGCTGGCAGGCAGGACCGAGGCGACGCCGGCCGAGGAGACCGGCTCGCCGCTGGACATCCCGCAGCGCTTCGCCGACGCGACGTCGTACCAGGTTCGGGATGAGCTGGAGGACCTGGTACGCCGGGATCTGCTTGGCCCGTGGGACGGGGAGACCGAGCAGTTCCGGCCGGGGGCGATGGGGCCGCGCGAGCGGTACCTGGTGGGCATGCTCGGGCCGAGGCCGCGACCGAAGTCGGAGGGGGCCGGCGCGGACCCGGCGCAGGACGTTGAGCTCTCCACGGCACAGGGCGACGCCGGGGCTGAGTTGCCGGAGGTGTTGACCCCGCAGAGCCTGGGCAAGCTGTGGGCGTCGTCGATGGGGTTGTCGTTCGCGGTCCCGGCCGATACCGGCCGGCTGGCCGTGACCGCGACCTGGGGCGCCTACCGCAAGCAGGAGACCGAGGACGACAACGGCAAGGTTCGCAGCGTCTGGGCGCGGGAGCCGGTGTCCCGGGTCCTGGAGGTGCCGCTCGATGCCACCTCGGCGAGGATCCAGCTGCTCGGCCGCGACCACGGTGGCCCGGGCCAGGGCGGCGATCCGGACGTGCCCGGGGTGCTGCTGGCGGTCGAGGTACGGCCTCGGGGCGACCGGCGGGTGGTGCAGCTGGTGCTGATCAACACGCAGCTGGAGCCGGCGAGCAACGCCGACAGCGCCTGGCTGTTCCAGCCGCAACTGGCCGTCACGGCGCTCGACGGGGCCCAGCCGGTGTTCCTGCCGATCGACGATCCACTCGACGCGCTTGGCGAGTGCGATGAGCTCGGCGAGGCCGGTGCAGCCGGTGCGACCGGTGCGAGCGGCGGGAACTTGGAGGAGGCGCATCTGCGGCTGCTGTACCGGGCCCAGCGCCGCTACGCGGCGGGCCGGAATGTCGCCGTGCACGCCAGCGCCGATCCCGACCAGCGCTGCGCCCACCGGCTGGAGACGAGTTGGCTGCCGGTGTCCAATGTGCCGGCCACCGTCGCACCGTCCGGCCCGGAGAGTCCCCTGGCGGGGGCATTGCTGTCGATGGACCAGCTCGCCGCGGTCGATCTCGGCGAGCTGCGTGCCGGGCTGCTGCCGCTGGCCGACGGGTA
>JAFGOK010000057.1 GCA_016926535.1 Micromonosporaceae bacterium
AGGAGTTGTCCACGATGAGTCTTCTTGTCGACCCCCAAGCGTTGCTGCGCAGTGCGTTGGCTGCGGCCGGACGGGGCTGGTACGTGTTCCCGGTCGCGGTGAATGCGAAGTGGCCCGCACTGCACGGTGCACGCGCCTGCACGGGCGTCGGTCCGTGCGGTAGCGGTCACCTCGGGTGGGAGCAACGGGCCACCCGCGACCCGCGCCGGATCGAGCGCTGCTGGGCCGCCGCGCCGTACAACATCGGCATCGCAGCCGGCCCGTCCGGGCTCGTGGTGTCCGACCTTGATACGCGCAAGCCCCACCAGGTACCGCCGCCTGGATACGAGCACCACACGAATGGCGCGGCCGTGCTGCGGGACCTGTGTGCGAGCGCCGGCCAGCCCTACCCGGACCACACCCACACCGTGACCACAGGACGGGGCGGGGAGCACCTGTACTTCGCCCACCCGACCGGCGAGCCGCAGCTGCGGAACACGGCCAGCGGCACCCCAGGGGCGCTCGGCTGGCTGATCGATACCCGTGCCCACGGCGGCTACGTCCTTGGTGCTGGATCTGTCGTGGATGGCCGCCTATACACCACCACGCTCGACCGCGATCCAGCACCGCTGCCCAGTTGGCTAGCCCAACGACTGACCCCGACGCCACTGCCGCCCCGGCGGCCGGTCGTCGTGGCGCTGCCAGCCGACCGGCGCGGCAGCTACCTACGTACGGCGGTGGAGCGCGAGTGCCGACACGTCGCCGAGGCGACCAGTGGCCGGAACCGGGCGCTGTACGGCGCGGCGGTCGCGCTCGGCCAACTCGTGGCCGGTGGTGAACTGCCCGCCGACTACGTCACCGACGCGCTCACCACGGCGGCCGAAGCGTGCGGACTGCACCGCGACCCGCCCCCTGGACAGATCGCGCGTTCGATCCACAGCGGCCTACGCGCTGGCGCGCGTCGTCCCCGGCGCGTGGCCGTGTGAACGCCGCGACGTTCCTACTCGGTACGCAACAACCGGGGTGGCTGCGCCCCATGATGTGTTCCAGGTCGCGCGTGACCGCACACCCTAAAAGAGTGGCGGAGTTTCATACTCTTGAACAATGGCGCGGTTCGGTCCTGTGCGCAGTATCGACAGGTTCGCGTTGATCGAGACTACCCGAAGCCGGGCGCATCTTGCGTGGAATTGCGTCCATGCTCGCAGCTGAGTGGCATGAGCAAGCTCCTCGCCGATCATGCCGTCAGACCTGTCAAGTGGGATGTATTCCCACCCACCCTGTGAACTGGCGAAATTTACTGCGATTTGGAGGAAGGTAGGATTTCCGTGGTCGACGTGCGCCTCGGAGAATGACGCGAGGGGTTGACCTGTCAGTGCACACAGTACCGGATTTCCCGAGCTGAATGCACGCCGGGCCACGTCTATGACCTGCGGTGCAACAGCGATGCGGAGAGCGTCCAGCACTCGATGCCGCTGCGTCGGCTGGGTAATACATTTCAGGAACGAGAAGTCAGTTTCGGACCCGTCTGCGCGAACCAGAAACAGCGTTCGCTGGCTCGGGAACTGCGGATTCTGCCGAACCTCGAAACGGACAATGCCACAACCGGTCTTCTCGTCGGAATGCGGGTGCCGCATCAAAAGCGCCTGCAACAGATCAACATGCTCGCTATTCGATACAGGCTGACCGACGGCGTAGCCGTACAGGATCTCTCGGCAAGCGTCTTCCGCCGCCTTCTTCGTTGGAAAGCCTCGGCCCGCTATGACGATTGGTTTCGCCACTGCTTGCACTCCTCACGGTGTGGTTCCGGTTGCACACAGCACACGTCAGGATATCTCGACCGTCAATGCCTCCACAATCCATTCCGGATCAAAACATGCTGGAACAAAGGGGGGATCCACCACCCCCTTTGTTCCAGCATCCTGCGACCTACCGAACTCCCAACGCAACGGACACGCATTCAGAGCGATCCGAGTGACACCGGCAATTCCCCGGGCCGACATGCAGGTCGACGCAGACCCCAGCGTCGACGGTGGGCGACCACATGAACCATCGACCGCCCCTCTCCAACTCGTACACGACCCGGAAAGAGGTCTCGTATCATGCCTGCCCCACCCCGCCTACCCAGTCACCTGGTCCGAAGGCACCGCGGCGTGGACCGCGCTCGGCGACACCGCGGCCAGGAGGCCGAACAGACCGACCGTGACATCAGCGACGCCATCACCGGCGCCTTCCGAGACGAGGGAGTCCCCCTGTGAACGATCTCGCATTCCTGCTGGGCACCCACCAACCCGGCTGGCTGGCCACCCTCGGCGTGCCGCTGTTCATCTCCGACCGCCGGCTCCGCGTCTACAAGCACCTACCCCGGGCAATCGCACCCTGGGCCTGCGACTCGGGCGGGTTCACCGAACTCCAGCAGTACGGCACCTGGACCACGACGCCAGCCGAGTACGTGACCCGGCTGCGCCGCTACCGCGAGGAGATCGGCAACCTGATTTGGGCCGCCCCCCAGGACTGGATGTGCGAACCGTTCGTCATCACCGGAGGGCAGGCCGGAGCGTTGCGGTTCGCCGGAACGAGACTGAGTGTCGCCGAGCACCAGCGGCGGACCGTGGCCAACTAC
>JAFGOK010000058.1 GCA_016926535.1 Micromonosporaceae bacterium
GCGTCCGGTGCGCCAAGCGCGGTGGAGGGGACCGTGCGGCCGGTCGTGACCCACCAGCCGCTCGCCCTTGCTCCAACGTAGACAGCGACGGGCAGGGTCAGCATGATCGCGATGTGCGCGACGATCGGCACGGAACGGGTGCGAAGCCTGGTTCTGGTTGGAACCGGGCGCCGGTTCGGGGGCAGCCGCAGGGTGTCTGGAACACGCTTCGTCGTCGGCACGGTCAGGCTCCTTCAGCCGCGGGCGCCGGCGAGGCGCCGGTGGGACCGCTGGCGGAGGGGCGTGCCAGCAGCGGCAGGGCGATCTGGATACCGAGCGCGTCTCGGCTGGGGCAGGCCGTGATGCATTCCAGGCAGGCGATGCAGGTGGTGTCGGTGACCCTGGTGCGCTGATTGACGGGGATGTTCATCGGGCATGCCCTGTTGCACAGGTCGCAGCCGAGGCATGCGGTGTCGGTGCGCTGGATCGCGACCGGGCTGGCTTTGGCGATCAGTCCCTGGACCGCGCCCAGCGGGCAGGCGTAGCGGCAGAACGGCCGCCTGATGACGATCGAAAGCGCGATGACCAGGAGCAGCATGACAAATGCGAGATTGAACTCGAATTCCGCCACGTTGATCAGCGCGATCCAGGGGTCGACCTCGCGGAAGACCATGTACCCGTAGTAGGCGGCACCGATCAAGGCCCAGGCCAGAACGAGGAATCGGCCGAAGTTGGCGAGGTGGTCTAGGCGCTGGGCCCATCCACCAGGACTCGAGGTGGCCCGGGTGGTGCGGCGGCGCAGTCTGCGCAGCAACGGGATCCGGCTGGTCCCCGCCGAGACGATGGCGTGGATGGCTCCCTGTACAGCGCCGAGCGGGCAGGCCCAGCCACAGAAGAAGCTGCGGCCAGCCACGGCCATGACCAGGATCGCCACCGCGAGGGCGAGGTTGGCTGGATGGGTGTGTTTGACGGTGCGGTTTGTAGTGATCCAGGTCCAGAAGGTTTCGAACCCCCCGAAAGGGCACAACCCCTCAGCGCCACTGCCATCACTGACGAACTGCTTGACGATGACCCAGACCACGATCCCAGTCACGGCGGCTTGGGTGCTGTAGCGGGCCAGCCGCATTCGCCCCGTCATCGTTGGTGAGCGTCGAGGGACCGTGACGGCTTCGGGCCGCTGGCTGGTCATCGGCATCGGACGGATCCCCTCAGCTGGCTCCTGACGTGGTCTCTGACGGCGTCTGGGCTTGGCCTGACTGGTCGACCGGGGGAGCACGATGCGGGCAGGTCCGTTTTGACGATACAGCGCGGAAGGGGCTGCGGCTGGCTGTTGGCCTGTTGCCTCGCTCAGGTCGTTGGGGTGACCTGGGCGGCGACGAGTACCACCATGCCCTCTGGATTCTCGCAGCGCACCTGCAGGGTCAACTCGTCGGCTCCATCGACTGAGGCGTGCAGGGGCAGCGGGACCGCCATGGTGGCCGCTGGCTGCCGCCCTTGTTCCTTGCGGGTCAGGGTGCCATCCCGCTCCCGGTAGCTGGCGAGTGCGGTGATGTCGGTCCTCGCGTCCTGCTGGGCGGCGAAGTAGGGCTGGACGTTCGCCGAGAAGTCCAGGTAGCGACCGCGCAGCTGGTAGGTGACCTCCCGAACCTGGTCGCTGGTCTGATTGCTCGGGCAACTGATCACGACTGCCTGGTCGTAGCCGGACTGGCTGGCCAGTGGCCGGGGGAGTTGAACGAGATTGGCGCCGCCGGCCTGCGGGGCCTGGGCCGCGAGGTACACCGGCACCGGGGTCCTGGCGACTTGGCCGCTGGCCGGTGGTAGACCCGAGGCCAGCGTCGCTGACGACTGCGGGGTGGTGGCGGACGCTACGGGTGCGTCGTCATCCGCAGCGTGCGGGAACTGCCAGGCAAGCACTCCGACCAGCGCGCCGACAACGGCGGCGATCGCACCAACGGCGCCCCAGGACACGCCTCTTTTCCCGCCCCCCAGATCAGGCCGAGAGGCCATTTGTGGTTGAGGCACTGCCGGATCGTCTGGCACGCGGTTCCCAGGGGAGGCGGGCGGTTGGCTCAACACGGACAGGAATTATCCAGCAATCGCCGCAGCATCAGCAATGGGAATGCCGACATCGAAGATTCGTCATGCTCTTCCCATGAATCATGAACGACTTGACATAACGTTGCGGAGGTCTACCTTATCCGGCGGATCATGGCCAAATCGGCCCTATGGTGTAGACCGGAGGGGCGTTATGTCAACTACCAGACCAACGATCGACACTTCCGGATTTGATCACACTCACACCAGTCAAATTACACACAGCTACATTCGATATTGTCAATCGACAATCGCTGAAGGAGTTTTGGGGAAGCATCCAGGTGACTGGGCGCCGTATCCTGGGGTGCCGTGCCCTGGTTGGCGCTGGGGTCGCGGGGTCGTGAATAGACTTCAACCTTTGCCGCCACTACGGTTTCTGATCACTACTGCCGGGTGGTGTCAATAGACGACGAGAGGGGTCTCACGGTGACCGCACGGGATCCGAATGCCAATCCCCAGCAGCCTCCTTTCCCACCTGCGGCGCCCGCGCCGACCGGGCCATTTCCAGCGGGTCCCGTTCCGCTTCCCCTTCCCCCAGCGCACCCCGGGGGCACAACGCCGGAGTCGGCCCGCTTGGGACGGCGGAGCATGGTGGCCCTGTCGGTCGCGGTGCTGGCGGTGCTGGTGGCCATCGGCGCCTTGCTGGTTGCCTGGCGGGCCCTTGATCAGGCCAATGATGCCCGCGAGATCGCGTTGGCCGGACGTGGGCCGGTGCCCTCACTGACCCCAACCGAGGATCCGGCGCAGCCGGAGGCCTCCACCGGGCCGCAGGAAGGCGCGGCAACTGTCCCAGGGTCGGCCCAGTCCACCGCGGTTGCGGCCGGTAGCCTACCGCCCACCCTGGACCCGCAGACCGTCTACAAGGTGAAGTACGAGAAGCAGAGCCTCACTCTCAAGCCAAACCCGATGTACGCCGACCTGGACGAGCCGAGGGCAAATGTCGATCCGAACGACTACGACATCGGGCTGTACCGGGACACCAGCGGGGTGGCCCCGTACTTCCGGCTCGGGGAGGACGTCCAGGCCGGCGAGGCCTCCGCTGCCGCGATGACTCCTCAGGACTGCGCGGACCGGATCCGCACGGCGCCGGTCGGACAGGCGCCGATCCCGGCGCGGAGCGGGGCGGTGCTGTGCGTCATGACGTCCTATGAATCAGCGCTGAAGCGGGGCGATGTGCAGCGCATGGTGCTGCTGGAAGTCACCGGCGTCGGGGCCGACGACGCGGTGACGATCCAGCTCACCGCATGGAACATCCCGCGGTAGTCTGCCCTTTCCACGTCCACCTTGCAGGTGCACCGCTTCGTTGACGAGACGGTGCGCCACAAGGCGGAGGGTCGCGTCCTACTGATCCACTCAGGCGTCCCTCCGGCGAACCGCCAGGTAACCGCAGGCGACCGCAGCCGCTGTCCAGGTCAGCAGAATGCCGCGGGCTGCCCAGGGGCCGTAGCCGGGGCCAAGCACCGGGACATCGACGTCGCCGGCCACGTGGAAGATCACCGCACCGGCCTGGTTGGGGAGATAGCTCATGGCCGTTGCCACGCCACTGCGCAGGACCGCTGTCACCCTCCATCGCGAGCAAGGAGATCATCGCGAGGTAGAGGCAGGTGCCGAGCAGGGCAAGCACCGTGTCCGGGTTGCCCAGTGAGGCGCCTCGCGGCCCCAGCGTGGCCTGCGCCACCGCGAACAGGGTCAGCACGGTGACCAGCGAGGCGCCCAGCACCACCCCTGCGGTGCCGGGCAGCTTGCCGCCGTAGAACACGCCGCGGCGCGGCACGGCCGCCACGGATGCCCGGATCATCCCGGTCGAGTACTCGCTGCTGACCGCCAGCACGGCGAACGCCACCACGGGGTATGCACCATCGTGACGCCGAACAGGCTCGGCCACAGCGGGTCGTAGGCGTGCTGCGTTGCTGGCCTCGTTCTCGAACGACCTGTTCACTCTCGAGCTGAGCATGGGGTGGTGGACGCTGCTCGTTGCGGCGCTGCCAAGCATGTTTTCAGATCGTGCGAACGCCGTATCCATCGACTGA
>JAFGOK010000382.1 GCA_016926535.1 Micromonosporaceae bacterium
CACCCAACAAAAGATCACATCATGTCAAGTCAAGAGCCTAGGCGCGTCAGCATAAGACCACAAGTGCAGTCACCCGGGCATACAACCACCCGACCACGCGCCCTACGACGCCGGGGGCTGGCGCGGAACCAGGGCCGCCACCCGCGCGAAGACCTGAACCCAGGGACCCTCACGACCGTCATCTTCGATGCGGTGCCCCTCTACCCAGATCCAGGCCCCGTCATAGCAGCTGGGCAGATCATCGCGGATCCTGGTCAGCCGCAGCGTGATCGCCTCTGGCCGATACCCCCGATGGTAGGCCGGGATGAACACCACATCCCCAACCCCAACAGGCAGCCCAGTCACCTCAACGCCCACCTCGAATCCTGGTCAGCCGGCCACAGCCAGCGCAGGCAGCATGGAGGGCACCGAGACAGGCGGGCTCACGCCAGCCGGATCCAAGAGGGGAGGCTCCATCCGACCGACCTCCAGCACCCGCCCCGGTGCCAGATCACGATGACCGGGCCACCACCGACCCCGAGCCACAGCACTCGGGGCACTGGCGCAGCTCACGAACGATGGAACCCCCGCACCGCAGAGCAGCAGCCCGGATATCCACCCGCAGCATCACGAACTTCTGGCCACCGCCAGAGCAGGAAGGGCACACCGCCGAAGGGGCTGATTCGGTCATGAGCAATACCCTCACGCCGCAACCGGCGAGTAACCTGGAAAATCCTTCCGGGGTCGACCACCCCATTCGAGTGAGGCTCACTGCATGCGGGGCATGACGAACAGACTCACCATCGGCGAACGCGTGGCCTGGTACCGCAGGCGACGCGGCATGTCACAGGAAGTCCTCGCCGGCCTGGTCGCCCGAACCGTCGACTGGCTCAGCAAGGTCGAGAACAACCGCATTGAGCTCGACCGCCTCTCGGTCATCAAGTCCCTGGCCGACGCCCTCGACGTGTCCCTCGGCGACCTCATCGCCGAACCGTCGCTGATGGACTGGACCAGCGACAGCGGGCACCGCACCATCCCCGCGCTGCGCGCCGCACTCATGGACTACCGGCTGATCACCCCGTTCGACGCCGACCACGCAAACCAGCCCGCCCCGGACGCCGACCAGCTGCGTCGCGACCTCGGCCATCTGTGGAACGCCTACCAGAACGCCCGGTTCGGCTACGTCACCGGACGCCTGCCCGCGTTCCTCGATCAGGTCCTCACCGCCTCGCAACTGCTGACCGGAGACGACCTCGCCAAGCTCCGATCAACTCTCGCCCTGACCTACCAGCTCGCGGCTGTCCAGCTCACCAAGCTCGGCGAGGCAGAACTCGCGTGGATCTCCGCAGAACGTGGCCTCACCGCAGCCCGCGAGACCGGCGACCCGGTCATCATCGGCTCGCTGTTCCGGTCAGTCACCCACGCCTTGCTGTCCACCGGCCGATTCGGTGAAGCCGTCCGCCTCACCGAAAACGCCGCCAGCTACCTCGAACCGGCCCTCCGCCGCCCAACGCCCGAGCTGCTGTCGGTGTACGGCACGCTGTTTCTGGCCGGTTCCATGGCCGCAGCCCGCAACGACGACGCCGTATCCACGCGGCAATTCCTTACCACAGCCGACGACGCCGCGTGGCGACTCGGCCACGACGCCAACCACCTGTGGACCGCGTTCGGCCCGACCAACGTCACCATCCACCGCGTGGCCACCGCCACCGAACTCGGCGACGTCCAGGTCGCCATCGACCTCGGCCCCCAGGTCGACACCACCGCCCTGCCCATGGAACGCCGGGTACGCCACGCCCTCGAAGTCGCCCGCGCCTACAGCGCATGGAACCGCCTCGACGATGCACTTGAAACCCTGCTCGCAGCCGAACGCATGGCCCCCGAACAGGTCAGATACCACATGCTCGGCCGCTCCCTAGTGCTCGGCTGGATCCGCAAGCAGCGCGGCAAACCCTCCACTGCCCTAGTCGAACTCGCCCGACGCCTCAACGTCCTCGACTGACCGCCGACCCGGTTCCGGTCCCGGTCTATGCTGCGACCATGACGTCAGCAACCGACACCACCCCACCGATGGCAACACCCCGTGTGGCAGCTGGCGCACTCTTCGCCGACGAGCAGGGCCGAATCCTCATGCTTCGGCCCACATACAAGGACTACTGGGACATCCCCGGCGGTTACGTCGAACCCGGAGAGTCCCCCCTCACCGCATGTATCCGGGAGGTGAAGGAGGAACTGGCAATCGAGCCGCCTATCGGACGCCTGCTGGTCGTCGATTGGGCCCCGGCGCCCGACGAAGGCGACAAGCTTCTGTTCGTCTTCGATGGCGGGACACTCACGGAGGCAGACCTAACTGTCATCAAGATGCAAGCGGATGAAGTCGCGGAGTTCACATTTGTTGCACTTCACGACCTCGACGACTTCACGGTGTCGCGGCTCTCTCGCCGTCTGCGCACGGCAGGAGAGGCCAAGCAGCAGGCAACAGCCATTTTTGCGGAGCATGGCCTGCCGACCGTAGGCCCCGGTGTATGAGGCTGCCCAAATGATGGATCATCCAAGAGCATGGATCCGGCCATGACGCCCTTGCGTTAGGTCATGCTTGATCAGATAAGCTAACATGTGACGGGCCCGCCCAGTGAAGCTGGGAACTTGTGGCAAAGCAACCTCTCGTGGGCGGGCCGCCTGCATAGCTAGTCTCGTTTTGTGAGCGAAGCAACTACACCTACTGCATCGAACAGCGCGCGGATCTGGTCTGGTGAAAGCGCTGCTAGATCATCTAGGGTAACCACTAGATTCACATCGAAAGCAAGAACGGCGTCTTGGCGGTGAGCCGGCTGGTCGTGCATCTGCTGTGTGGGGCGCACTTCTGAAACCTCACTAGAAGTGTTTGTTTGGGCACATTCAGTGGATTGGGTTTCGTGTGTGCTGCAGTCGTTCATCGGCAAGACAGACGTCTCTTCAAGCCTGACCAATCCGACAAACTGCAGCCAATGCAGTACGTTTTCTAGCTGGAGTTTGTACTCTTGGCCCGCTCCGGCTTCGCTGGACAGAAGAACAAGAGCCTCGGTGCGCGGGAGGCCACCGGCTTGAACCTGCCCCTCCAGTACTTGCCAATACCAGGACTTTCTTATGGTCTCAGCAAGGAGTGTGGCGGCCGTCTTTGCCTTCGACGGATCGAACTGGATTCGTTGCACGTAGCACCACAGAGTGTCTGTAGCGACATACTGCCCGCGTCCAGCTCGCTCCAGCCAGCCCGCCTCAACGAAGAATCCGTTGTTCAGGGCCGCAGTGTTGGCCTTGACGCCTTGGGCTCGTGCCACATCTTCACTCGTGACGGCTCTCTTCTGCGCACCGCTGAGTCGACCGAAACGTTGAAGGATTTCGATCTGCGCGTCGAACTTCATGCGATCCGTTGGCAGACTCTTGCTGGCACGGGCTCGCTGGTTACGCGGAGTTGGGGGAGTCGGCGGTTCCGAGGACGATCCCGTGACGAGCCCCAAGGGAACTGCATGAAGATGTGGCTGAGCCATATCAAGCACCTCTCGTGCTGAACTGGTAGAACTTGCGGCGCCGAAAACGTTACCTCATGCGAATCACGCAAGCAACTCGGCATCATATTTACCACAGCACGTTACTTGGAGTGACGCATTCGTGACGCGTCTGCCTCATATGGCTTGCAATGAAATGAGTTTCATATGACTCATGTCTAGCAAGCCAAATGAGCCAGAACCTTCGTCGCGTGTGTTGAGTGAAGCTGGCCGTGCACTTCCCCGGGGGCCTACTGCCGAATTGCTCTCTTCTGAATCAAGGCGGCCCGCGCAGCGGGCCGCGCCGGCCCGGCCTCGGCCTGCTGGCGGCGCGGGCGCCGGCATCGGCCGGTCCGGCCGGCCACACTTGCGCACCGTCGTTGTCAGAAGACCTTGGGGCTCCGCCCCAAACCCCGGCCCTCCCTCAGAGATGCAGGGGGCAAGACTCGCCAGGCGTGATCTGCTCGGCCGGGCACCGCAAGGGCTGCCCGAGAACCCCGACCGCACCAAGGCCAAGCCGCTTCGCGGTCGCCTGACGGCGAGCCTTGGCCCGGCCGGGAACCTCGGACAGGATCGAGTCTGCCCGACCGAGGAGATCACGCCCCACTCCAGGGATGTGCGCGTACGCGCGCCACATCGTTGCGGAGATCGGCTCAAGCGATTGCCGAACGCGTCAGACGTAGTGAAGGAGGTTTGCCATCGCGTGCCAGATCCGTGCCAGATCGGTTGGTCACGAGCAGAGATGACGGGGAGTGGCGGTCATCGGAAGACGCGTCGTTGCAGGTGGCCGGTTTCCAGGTCAGCGATCATGTGCGAGAGCGCCCCTGGCAGTGTGGGGGTCAGGGGTTCGAGTCCCCTCAGCTCCACCCATGAAACAGCAGTTCAGCGGCTTGGTCGACGATCATCGGCTAGGCCGCTGAGTCGTTTTCCGATGCAGTTGTCTCACGATTTCTCACATCACCGGTCAGGTACTCCTCGACAGCATCGAGGTCGACCGCTCCCGTGAAGACGGTCTCACCGGTGCTCACGCGTTCGAGCGTGAGTCTGCCGAAGTCCAGCGCCCTCGGGTCGCGTCGCCGAGACTTCACCAACCGCAGCCCTTGACGGGCCGCCGTGTTGCGAAGCCGGTTCATGCGAACCTTCAGCGCTTGGTCGTCAGCACTTACCATGCCGAATACGATGCCAGACGTAATGCTTGATCACAAGTGGTCACCCAGTGAGCGCCGTTCGCAGTGTCTTCCCCGCGTCGACCAGGGCGTCTGTCTGCGAGTGCACGTAGGTCCGCATCGTGAATGATGCCGACGCGTGCCCCAGCCATGCCGAGATCACGGCCGTCTTCACGCCTCGCAGGTGCATCAACGTCCCGCAGGTGTGACGGGCGCCATGCAACCGGATCACGGGAAGGCCCGACCGCTTCACCAGCGCTTCGAACCGGTCGGAGTACCCCTCCGGGTGGATCGGGTCGCCCAGCTCGTCAACGACCACGTGAGCCTCACCGCAGTCCGGGCACGCCGAGGTGTACGCCGTCCCGGCTCTCAACCGTTCGGCAGCCTGCCGCTTCCGGAGCGCCCGGAGCGCTGTCACAAGGTCGTCGTCGAGCGGCAGCGTCCGCTTGCCCCGCTCGCTCTTGGGTTCGTCCTCGTACACCACACCGTTGCTTACTACCCGCTCGATGGTGACCGTCAGCGTCTTCTCAACCAGGTCGATGTCACACCATCGCAGCCCAAGCACCTCACCGCGACGCAGCCCGTACAAGCTCAGCATCCACGCTGCCGACAGCCGATGATCCTCGACGAACGTCAGGAACGCCGCTGCCTGCTCTGCTGTCCAGGTGCGCATCTCGGCCTGCCGTATCCGAGGTCGATCCACCAGTCGCGCGACGTTCCGCACCACCAGGCCCTGTTTCATCGCGTCGTCGAGCGCCATGCTGAGCACGGTGAGCGTGCGCAGCACGGTCGACGGAGCCAGCGGCAGACCCTTGGTCCCGACCCGCCGACCCGAGGTCAGCATGTCATTGACGAGCTGGTCAACGTGCGCTTTGGTCAGTTCCTGCACGGGCACGTGGTCGTACCGGTCGCGTACCGGCTTCAGTGAGTCCCGGTAGCTGTTGATCGTCGACCGCTTGACTCCGCGTCGACCAGCCAACCATTCATCGAGGTGTTCACCGAGCGTCTTCCGTGTCGCACGGACATATGTCCCTATGGCTATCCCGGAGATGACTTCAGCCCGTTTCTCTCGGGCCTCTTTCAGCGTGTCACATGTGAATGTTCGCTGGTCGCGCTTGCCGTCCGGCTTGTGTCCGACGTCAACGACGAACCGCCAGCGGATCCGCCCGCTTTTCAGCTTGACCTTTTTGATCGGATCTTTCCGCCTCAATGCCTACCCCATTCATCGTGTGAGATTGACGTGAGATTGACCTGTATTTGTGCAGGTCAGGACACCCGCACGGCACCCTTCATGCGGTGCGGGTTACGAGTGGTGGATGTCCTACCGTTCCGACGTGGACGTCGGAGTATCGGGCAGACTCGCGGACTGGTTTCGCTGGTCGGCTTCGTCGCGGAGTGCCCGATTCACGGCACGGTTGTTTTCTCGAACTCGTTCCGGCGTGAGCCATGCCCTGAGGACTGCCTCACGCATCGGGGTCGGCCGCCCGTCGAGCGCAGCGACGACATCGGCCATGGTCTCGGCGTCAACGTAACGCAGGTCAGCAGGCAGAGGCGGTACCCTCAGCCCGTGCCGACGAATTTCGGACCGAACCAGGGTCAAGTCATTTCCAATGCATGATGCCCTCTCGAAGTAATCGGCCGACTTCTCGGGCATCGCCTGTCGCAGGTGCTCAGCGTTTAGCGCCGTCAGAATCCACTGCCGCATCAACGAATCATGCTTGCGATACAAGACGATGGGTGCCATTTCAGCCTCACGAGGATCTTCGTCAGGCTCGGTCTCAGCGTCCTCGGATGCCTGCTCGCCGATGCCGCGCGGGAACTGTCCCTCGCCGGTAAACCATTTCGCGGCGGCCCATGTATTGACCGACTGGCCGGGGAGAATCTCTATCTCACTACTCCGCCCGACAGGGAAAAGCAGCAACAACGGCGGAACCCCGAAGACGTAGGCAAGCGTGAGTACTTCTTGCAGGCTTACCGACGCACGCCGACCGGCTTCGACGTTGGCAATGATCGAGCGATCCCACCGAAGTCCGGCTTCCTGACACCTCTCGGCAAGCTGCGGTTGCGTCCAACCTCGCGCCGATCGGTGACGGCGAACGCTCATGGCGAAGTGACGGGTTGGGCTGCTATCGGGCACTGGGAACTCCCGTGGTTGCGTGTTTTTCGATGGCGCTCCGCCACATGGTTGCACACCGCAGGGGTGGATGTCATTATCAGCTTGCGTCATCTACGATCACGAGATGTCGAGCCAAAACACATGAGGTGAGATCAAATGGCTAACAGGCAAAAGATCTGGACTGCCGATGAGGTGCGAGCACTCGGCGTGCGTCTCGATGGCGTCACCGCGTGCGAGATCGTCTACGGCGTCGGCCGGACCACCGCGTATGACCTGCTCCGACGTGGGGAAGTCGATTTCCCGGTGATTCGGCGCAGCCGGAAATGGATGGTCCCGACGTCCGCCGTGCTCGCCCTGCTCGGGGTCGATGACCAGGTGAGCGACGCGGCATGACCCGGACACGACGACGCCCGGGGTTCGATCACCCCGGGCCATCAGCATCCACCACAGATGATGCTGCCAGCATGCCATACGCCGACGCAGCGCCGCTGTACTGGCGGGCAGGGTGGCCAAGCATCCTGCCCCTGCCCCCCGGACAAAAATGGCCGCCACCGTCCGGCTGGACAGGCAAGGACGCACCAGACCCCGACGTCGCCCAGCACCGGGAATGGTGCGGCCAACGACCGCACGGGAACGTCGCGCTTCGGCTGCCCGCTCACGTCGTCGGGATCGACGTCGACGCGTACAAGGTCGAGGGTCGCGAGTCCTGGCAGCGCCTGACCGCCGAGTGCGGGCCGCTACCAGATACCTGGACATCGACGTCTCGGGTCGACGGATCGGGCATCCGCATGTACCGGGTACCGATCGGCGTCCAGTGGGCCGAGCGGCAGGCCGGGCCCGGCATCGAGCTGGTGCACCATGGGCACCGGTACGCCGTGGTCTGGCCAAGCATCCACCCCGAGGGAAGCCGGTACCGGTGGATCGCGCCGGACGGCCACACCGCCGAGCGGGTGCCAACCGTCGCCGAACTGCCCGCGCTTCCTGCGACCTGGGGACGTCGCTTGACGGTTCGGCCAGCACCGCCACCAACCGGGATCGTGGCCGGTACGGGCCGCTCAGACGGATACCCATCGGCCGTGCTCGCGGGTGTGTGCGGTGACCTCGCGACGCTGGGCTGCGGCCGGAACAACGCGCTCTACATGGCCGCGTTGCGGTTGGGCCGCCTGGTCGCAGACGGCCGGCTGACAGAGGTCGAGGTCACAGACGCCCTGGTCGCAGCATCAGACGCCAATGGGCACAGCGCCAAGCATGGGGAGCGTCGGACGCTGCGCACCATCGAGTCGGGACTGACCGCCGCCCGGACGTCACCAGGACGGACGGGGGCACGATGACGAAGCCGGAAATCAAGATTCACAGTAATCCCGAGGCAATCCGCGAGATCCGGGCCGCGATCCTTGCCGGTGCGCTCCCGAAGACGTTCGTGGCGGACGGGAGGCTAGTGCACATCGAGAGCGTGTCGGGGACCGTCACTCAGGCGCTCGATGAGGACTCACCCCTTCCCGTCCGGGCGAACGCACTCACCGGCCCCCTGTTGTCGTTCCTGCTTGCTCACCACGTTGAACTGCGACGGATCGCGAGCAACGGCCTTGAGTCCGAGTGGTCGCCCCCGAGCGGGGTCCTGTCGGCCGTCCTGGCGGCCTCAGAGTGGCGCACGGTCGACATCTTCGCCGGGATCGTCGGGGTGCCGATCATCCGGCGGGACGGCTCACTCCTCCAGCAACCGGGCTACGACCCGGCGACCGGCCTGTTTCTGGCGCCCAGCGTCGTTCTCAAGCCAATCGACGAAGCGCCGAGCGCCGACAAGGTGGCCGCAGCCCGCCGATTCCTCCTTGCTGACTTCCTCGGGGACTTCGACTGGAAGGCCGAAGCCGACCGCGCCAACTACGTCGGACTGTTGGTAACTCCGTTCCTGCGTCGTCACCTCCGCTGCGTGACGCCACTCGGCATCATCACGGCGTCAATGCCCGGATCGGGCAAGTCGATCCTGTCGGGTGCCGTCGGACTTCTCGCGGGACAGAAAACCCTCGCATGGGCGGACGACGACGCCGAACTCCGCAAGGCCATCAGTAGCGCATTCATGGTGGAGTCCGGCGTCGTTGTGTGGGACAACCTCGAAGAGGGCACAGCGATTGCGTCGCCGATCCTCGCGAACCTGCTGACTAATCCCGTGTGGTCGGACCGCATCCTCGGCACAAACAGGGTCGGCAGCTGGGCAAACGAACGGCTATGGCTCGTCAACGGCAACAATCTGCGGGTCGGTGGCGACATCGCATCGCGAAGCGTCCTTGTCAGGCTCGCCCCGAAGGCTCCGCACCCGGAGGAGCGCACCGGATTCCGCATCCCGAATCTCGACGCGTGGATCGTCGAGCGCGCCAACCAGGCGAAGGTGATGCGGGCAGTCCTCACGATGATCTTGGACTGGACTCGGGCGGGATCGCCGAAAGCCGCCGATCTCCCAAACATGCGCCAATTCACGCCCTGGGCTCACGGCATCGGCGGATTCCTGGCGCACCACAACATCGGCGGGTTCCTGGGCAACCTCGATGCCGTCCGGGCGTCCGACGACGAAGACGCCAAGTGGGCCGCCTTCCTCAGTATGTGGATGAAGCGCCACGGGTCCACGCCGAAAACAGCCCGGGAGATCTTCGCTGACGCCGCACTCGATGAGACCCGAGGGATCGAACTCGACCCATGGAACGGAACGTTCATCACGGGCAGGACAGGTCGGCGTCCGAACAGCGCCGTGCAGCTCGGCCAATGGCTCACCCGACACAACGAGCGACCACATGATGATCTTCGTGTTCAAGCAGAAGAGGACTCCCACGTCAAGATCAAGATTTGGAAGGTCGAGCGGTTCGATCGCGGTGTGTGGCGATGAGTCAAACCAACCCCCGCAACCCCCGCAACCCCCGCACGACGCACTTTGAGCAGCGAATATTCACTGCATCCTTGATCTGCAAACCCCCGCAGGTCGCGGGGGTTGGACCCCCGCAGATTGCTCGGTCTGCGGGGGTTCTGCGGGGGTTCTGCGGGGGTTCTCGACAGGGCGTATTTGCTGGTCAACCAGCCTGAATCCGGAGTCTGCGGGGGTTGCGGGGGTTATATCGCTTCCACAACAGCGACTTCCTCCGAGGTGCCCTGCCCTGCTCGACTACTCACGGCCCGTACATCCCGAGCGAGGCAGGACACCCGGACGTTGCCCCGGTTCCGTCCGTTCTCGCGCGCGGGAGCGGTCGGGGGAGACGAGTCGATCCTGATCGGCACGGCCGTTGATGCCCTCGCGGCGAGCGCGCCGTGTGCGGCGTAGGCCTGCCGCGTGGGCCGCTGCTGGTCGAACAGCCGTCCCCCCGACATGCGGGAGGGTTGTCAGATCCGGCCAGCAGCGGCCCATAGAAACCGGCTCTGATCTGGCCGTGGAGCCAAGATCTGAGGGTGCTGAGGGGTATCGGATACCCCGGCTGCCCAGCCTTATGCCAGCCAGGGCCGAACAAGCGACCCGACCAGTGGAAACCCGACACCGCCGCATACGTGCCCTTGTCACACCGTGGGAGACATTCATTGAGCCAGCACCGCGCTGATCGATATGTCGTGGGCGGACGGCGAGCCACCGCCGGGGGACGTGCTCAGGCGCTTCGGGCGCGCGGGTACAACCAGGCCGCCGTCGCGGAGCGGCAGCATTCGGTGCTCGCGCTTCGCATGCACGGGCTGACGTACCGGGCCATCGCCGAACACCTCGGCATCAGTCCTGCTCAGGCCCATCGCGACTACTGGGGACTGGTGCGGATCTGGCCGGATGGTTGGGAGCGCATCGACTTGGGCAACCAGCTGCTTGATGAGCATCTTGGGCCACCTCGGCGGACGTACCGGGAGTTGGCCGAGCGGCATCGGTTGGGGCGGAATCGGGTCGGTGAGCTGATCCGTGAGGCTCGCCGAGGCCGGTTGGTGGCCGCGGTCAGGGCTTCGGTCTGGCCATAGGGGCGGATAGGCTGGCATCCGAGCGGTAGATGAGGGGGACGGCATGGTGTCGCGCGAGTCGACAGAGACACAGCGGCAGGACAGTACAGCTGAGGAGTACTCGCGGTACGTGGAGGATGAGCGCCGGTCGGGACGTCAGCCGGCATCGAGGGCGAGTTGGGCTGCGGCCCGTGGAATGTTCGGTGGCGGTCGGCGTGGCTGACGAGTACCGGGTGTTGGGTCTGCTGCCGTGCGAGCAACCGCCTAAGAATGCTCGGGTGACGATCGATGATCACTATGGGCATCGTCCGGGTGTGCGGGTCAGGCATGCGATGCTGCCGGTGTTGGTGGTTGACACACTCAACGATGATCTTGGTCCGGTGGGGCTAGAGGACCTGTTCCCGAACACCCCGCAACCCCGACCACGACACGCCCGTGTCATCGACCCGATCAGCCACCGTAGGGGGAGCGATGAGTGATGTGGACCTGGGCGAGGTGTCCCGGCAACTGGGTGCGGTAGTCGAGCAGGTTGACGCCGGTGAGCTTCGGGCGCCCTTGTGGCTGCGGGAGAGGTTGCGGGCCGCTCAGGTGACCCTGAACATGGTGCGACCCCCGGAGGGTCCGGGGGTCGAGGTGGAATCGGCCGGCTAGTTCGCGGTCACGGTGCCGATGCCGTGGCGGTAGAGGCTCGCGCGGGATACCCCGGTGGCCTTGGCTGCCGCTGCCGCGCTCATGCCCCCGGCAACCAGCGTTTTGGCTGCCTCGATCTTGCTTGCGTCGACCTTGGGCCGCCCGCCGGTCTTGCCGCGCGCCTTCGCGGACGCGCGTCCCTCGGCTGCCCGCTCGTTGATGACGGCGCGCTCGAACTCCGAGAGCGAGGCCATGACGCTGAAGAGCAAGCGACCGGTCGCGGTGGAGGTGTCGATGTTCTCCTTCAGGCTGCGGAGCTCGATGCCGCGCTCGCCGAGGGTGTTGACGATGGTGATGAGGTCGAGCAGGTTCCGGCCGAGTCGGGACAGCTCGACGACGACCAGGACGTCACCGGAGCGCAGGTAGTCCAGGCACGCGGCGAGTTCGGGGCGGTTGCTGGCGGACGCGCCGGACTTCTTTTCGACGAAGACGCGCTCGACGCCGGCCGTGGTGAGTGCGTCGGTCTGCCGGTCGAGGTTCTGTCCGGTGCTCGAAACCCTCGCGTAGCCGATGGTCGCCATGTCCGCTCCCTTGGTTGGTTCCTGTCTCACTGACCACACTAGTGTCTCAAAACCTGTCTCAGATACGCAAGTCGACTGTCACTCGAACGGGCAGGGTTTTTGAGACAGATCCGGGGCGTGAAACCCGAGTACGGCAAACACGGTCGTCGATACCGCCCGGCTGTCTCAGAAGCAAGCTTTTGTGCACCCAAGACTTGTGCGGAGCCTTGTGCATGCAGACTTGTAGCCAATCTCCGAGCGGGTATCGGCCAGGCTTGTCACATACCCTGATGTCACATGTCCCGTTGGCTCGATCATTCGGCCATGCGTGCCCGCCGTGCTCGCACCCGCTGCATGAAGGCCTGCTCGACGTCGGCGTTGTAGGTCTTCCTGGCCGCTTGCCGACTCACGCCGAGAGCACGGCCGACATCGGCCCACGACGCGGTAACGCGCGGGTCGAGCATGATCTCAGCGACCAGGGCATGCCGCACGCGTGCCAGTGCCCGCTCAGCGTCGGCGACGATGCCGAGCTGGCCTACCGGGTCGCGGTCGGCCAGCTGGCGGAGCGCTTCGACGACGACCAGGACGTCACCGTGACAACCAGGGTTGTCGCTGCCTCCCCCTGGCCGACCGGTGCCGCTCACCGTGACCTCCGCCAGCTGGCGACGCGCCACCCGACGACCACGACCACGGCCAGGACCCCGACCACCATCGCGAGGTGATCGGCCACCCACATCACGGCCAGGGCGACGATCCCGAACGTCAGGGCTGTCCCCCCGCCGAGCAGCACCCACGGCAGCCACCGAGGCAGACGCTGCCCGCTCAGACCAGGGTCGGCAACTGCTACCGGTCGAGAATGCACCGCACCACGGTCAGCGACGGACAGCCGCACCCTGCCCGCTCCGATCGGTGCGAGGTCTACCGGGTGCCCTGCCCGCCTGGCACGGACGATCCATGGCTCGATCTCGACCGGCGTTCCCTCGATCCTGAGAATCACCGGAGTGCCTCCCTGCGTCGCTCGGCGATGCGGTTGTACAGCCACCTGCCGACCCGCAGTCTCCGGCCAGACCCTTTGCAGGTGCGGCACGGTCGCCACACCCGGCCGTCCTTACGGGACCGTTTACCGGTTCCTTCGCACCGCCCACACCGGGTGTATGGCCAGAACAGGCAGGACGCCGCGTAGCCGAGTGCGGCCAGGGCCAGGATGCCGACCGCTGCCAGGGTTGGCACCAGGTTGTGTGTCATGAGAGCTCCAATCAGGGGGTTTTCGTGGGTCGAAAACGCGACCGCTACCCGCAACATCCGCATGTTTTCCCTGCTCAGGTAGGTAGCGGCACAGGTAGCGGTACCGCTACCTCCCTCGGGTGCCGCTACCTTCGCCGCTACCCGGCTTCCAAAGCACGCTCGTCGATCGCCTGGGTTATGGCCTCACGTCGACAGCCCTTGCGGACAGCACGCTGACCATCGACACCGACAGCGTTGACGTTCGTTGTCTCGACCCCCGCCAGCTTCAAGGCATCGCGGGTCATGGCAGGTGTCCACTGCCCGTAGACCTCCGGCCACCGATCGGCCAGGGCTGCCGTGAGGACATCCCAATGCGCCCCCACCCAGTTGGGCATCCACACCGTGGTGACGTCATTAACAACGTCTCGGCGCTCTGGCCGCTCGGCACCAGTGCCGACGACCCCGCCCCGTAGTTGGGTTGCCCGCTCGATCAGGGCCTGCCAGTCAGCCTCGGAAGGGAACTGCCCCCGGACACTGCCCGGCTTGCTCAGGCCGACCATGATCCCCCAACCGGCATCCTCACCCGGCCGGTATCCGGTCGCGGTCAACCCGCGCTTGTACGCCCCGGTTCCCAGGATCATGTCGTTGGCCACCTGGTCAAGGACGCTCATGCACCAGCGCACCGCGATACAGCGGGTCAGACCACTCGGCAACGAATCCTTGTCCGGAATCTGCGTGGCCAAGATGACCGTGATCCCCAGTGCCCGACCACGCTTGACCAGGCGTTCCATGTCCTTGCCGACGTCGGGCAGGGCGATGAACAACTCATGCACCTCGTCGAACAGGGCGACGATGGGATGTAACCCGGATCCCGGTTTCGCTGCCAGCTCGGGTGTGACCTTGCCCTTGGGCGCCTGCCCGCGCTCCTTCGCCTTTCGGATCCGCTTGCCGCGGCGTGCGCACTCGGCCAGCAACCACGTCACCCGTTCTGCAGCCTGTTCGAAGGCCTCATCGTCGACCCCACACACGTAGGTCGACGTCAGTGGCGCGAGGTCTCCAAAGTCCGCAGTCCCCTTGAATTCGCAGATGATCAGCTCAATCTGTGGATCGAGGGCGGCACCAGCGACTATCGCCCGTGCCCCGTAGGACTTCCCTGATCCGGGCTGCCCGCCGATGAGGAAATTCCGCTCGAACAGCGTCGTACTGATCGGTCGCTGGCGCTGGTCGGTACCAAACTCGAACGGCTCGAAAAACGACGTCCGGGCGTTGTCCGCACATAGCGACCAGCGCGGTTGCCCCATTGCCGACGCTGGCCGGTAGCCCACCCACAGATCAAGCTGCCCGGCATGGTCGGGTCCCGCGTCCGGCCACACCTGGTCAACGGGCAGACGCAGCGCTGAGGAGAGCTCTTGGCGCTTCTCCAGCACCTTCACGGCGATGACTCCCCCGGGAAGGTTCACCCTGGCCAGCCATCCGGGGCCGTCCCGGTGTACACCGGGCGGGGGGAAGTCCACATCGCCGATGTCCTTGATCCCGGTGATTCGCAGTGACACCAGGGCGTTGCGCACCATCTCGGCGGTCAACCGGGTGAACCGGGTCGGGTTCGTGGTGCGCACCAAGATCGGTTGGTCGATTGGGCGTCCCACCCTGGCCAGGCCACAGACCACGGCCAGGGCCAGGCTCGGCGGCACCCACACCGGAGTGAGCAGCACCCCGACGATGAGCCCGATGAGCGTCACCACGGACAGGAAGATCAACAGCGGGATACGCCAAGACGCCTGCCGCTGCCGACGCGCATCCAGGGCCATCCAGTCTTTGCGGTCGTCGACCGTTGCGGCCCGCTGAGACAACGTCCACGCGTCGTAGGCCGATGCCCAGCGCCCAACCCGTACCGCTGCCCGCCAGCCTCCCACGGTGGCGTACAGCGGCACCTGCCAGATGTAGCGGGTCAGCAGACACACCAACTGGTGCGCCAGGTGATAGCTAGCCTCCCTGGCCAGCCACCCGGCCACCTCACGGCGCTGGTGCCGGTTGCGCATCCACGCAGGGATGATCGGGGGTCGCTGGTCATCCCGTCTCCAGGTAACCGTTGCGTACAGGTCCCCCCGCCCATCGGGGGCAGAGTCGGCCGGTGCACCAGGGTCGATGCTGTCGAGGTCAGCGGTTTCGGCGTCGGTCACCTCGACACCGCATGCTGCCGACAGTCGTCGCTGCCGGGCGTCGGCGTTGACGACCAGGGCGTCACCGGGCGGGGCCGCCAGTGGGTCAGCCATGATGGGGTCCTCTCTGTGAGATGCGGGGCGGTCCGCGTCTGACCACTGACCGCCCCGCGTGAACAGGTCAGCGCTTGCGGCCGTGAACCCGGTCGATCAGCGCGAAGTACTCCGAGGTGCCAAACGGCGGGCACTGGCACGGCTTGCCGCCGCACAGCGCGCACCGCATGTCGGCAAGCTCGATGTCACCGGCCAGGTACGCGCCCATGTCCGGGCTCCACTGCGCGCCCAACTGGTTGAGCAGGTTTACAGGATCGGCGTTCATCGGGGTTCCTTCCTGGTGCCGGTTCTGGCACTCACCGCTCTCGCACCAACCGTCCTGGCTGGTGCGAGACGGCTGGGGGTCAGCGGCTGGGTTGGTCGGTGATGACGTCGTAGTCGTGGGCGTCGCCGGCGGCGGCGTATCGGGCGGCTTGGCGGTCGAAGTCCCGGCGTCGGCGCCCTGCTCCGTAGGGCATAGTCATCTCCTGATCGGGTCGTGGTCAGTCGTCGTAGGTCCGGCGCGGGTCGGCAACGAAGTCGTCGCATCCGCAACCGCCGGAGCGTTTGCCTTGCACCCGCCCGCACCGGTCACACACGGGCAACCGCTG
>JAFGOK010000383.1 GCA_016926535.1 Micromonosporaceae bacterium
AGCCGCCCGGGAACGCCACCAGCAACACCTGTGGACAACCCTGTGGATGAACCTGTGGACAACCGTGGGATGGTGTGGACGCCCGACACCCGGGTGGCTGGGGCGGTGCCAGCAGTGTCAGTCTCCGTACTCGTGTGCACGGATTTCCGCACCCCTCTGCACGCCTGCTCGGCACGACGGAGTTTGCATCGTCAAACGAGACAGAGCAGCCGCCCACTCGCTACCCAAACCATGACACCCAGCTCGAAACCGCGCATGCTTGGCGCTGGCCGAAGCAAGAGCTCGACCCGAGTGGAACGCCGCTGCGCACACGAGTACGGAACAAACCGAGGTTCGTGCGCAGGAGCACGGACCAGCCAGATCTTCGTACCCCTGTTCACTCACCCACGAATCCCCTGGTCAACGGAATCGGTCCGCGCAGAGGGGTGCGGAAACTGACAGCCTGCAAGGAGTCGCCCCCATGCCACCCGAAGACCTCACCGAGGACGCCAAAGCCGACCTCATCGAGCAACACCCCTGCCCCCGCTGCTCGTCGCTACCCGGCTCACCGTGCCGCACCCACCTCGGCAGAGTCGCCACCACCTACCACACCGGCCGCTACGGCCACCTCGCCCGACTGCGATCCGGGGCGAAGGTCAAGATCCCCGCCAACCGCCGTCCCGGCAAGATCTGGACCGCGTGCGTCGTCTCCGACCCGGCCCCCACTGTCAGCGAGCGTGCCGGCGATCGGGTCGGCTACGCCAGGGTCTCTACCCGCGACCAAGACCTCGACGGCCAGGTCGAGACGCTCCGCGCCACCGGGTGCGTCCGGATCTACGCGGAGAAGATCACCACCAGGGCCGCCATGCGCCCCGAGTATCTCAAGGCCCTGGAATCGCTGCGCCCCAACGACATCCTCACCGTCACCAAGCTCGACCGGCTCGGGCGCAGCATGGTCGAACTCATCCTCGCTGCCCAGGACCTCGAAACCCGCGGGATGCGACTGGAGATCCTCACCGGAGCCCTCGCTGGGGTCTACAACCCCCACGGCATGGGAAAGCTGCTGTTCGCCATGTTCGCCGCGATGGCCGAGGCCGAACGCGAGTTCATCCACGAACGCACCATGGAGGGCCTGGCCGCCGCCGAGGCCAAAGGCCACCACGGCGGACGCCCCGCCGCCGTCAGCGACGACGACCTCGTCGTCGCCCTGTCCCGACGGGCCAAAGGCGAGTCCGTCACCTCGATCGCCACCGTGCTCAAGGTCGGCCGCTCGACGCTGTACCGAGCACTCGAATCCCACCAGCCAGTCGCCGAGGCGCCGCCCCACGATGAGGAAGGACTGCGTTGACGGTTGTGGGGGGATGCGGGTAGGCGCCTACCCGCATCCCCCCACAACCGCCGACGGTGCGCTGTGCCGCATCGGTCACAGCAGCGGGAGCGTGTCTGCGATGGCGGTACGCAGGTTGCGCGCTGTCGGGTGCTGGGCCCATGCGACCCACGCCGCGACAGCCACGACGCCCACGAGTACATGCTGCAGCTTCATCCGTCTTCCTCCTTTCGCTTTCGTCAGTACCGAATGTCTGTTGATCATGGTTGTTCCATGTCAGCCAAAATTCATCCTGCCAGCAGATATGGCATCGCCGCCAGCAGGATCAGGCGCGAGTCTGGTGTAAGTTCTAAACGTGGAGATCGCAGAACCCGGCACCGTCGATGACCTACTGGCGGACGCAGCCCGACATGGACACGCGGCGACGGCCCGCCTGATCACCGATTGGGTGAGCCAGGGCCTCCTGGACCGGCCTTCTCGCCGACCGAGGGGACGCGGTCAAGGCTCGGCGAAGGGCCTCTACCCGGCCAACCAACGTCACCTGTTCCTGACCCTGCTCGACAAGCGCGGCCAAGGCGCACGACACGTCGACAGCCTGGCCCGAGTCCCGATCTTCATCTGGCTGTACTGGGGCGACGACTACGTACCGACCCGCCAAGTAGTCCGCGCGCTGCGTACCTGGCACGGTGACGGCGCCGTGAATCTGGAGCAAGCGAGAAGATCCGCGCAGCGCATGCTGACACTGCTGGACCACCCGCTCGCCACACCGGCAAACCGCCAGGCGCTGATAGACGTCCTGACGGACATCGCATGGAAGGGACGGATCGACGACCGCGCGCAACTGGAGCAGGCGGTGCGGACGGTCTTCGAACCACCCACCGTCTTCCAGTCGATCAAAAGAGCCATCGGCCGTCCCGCCGCCGCGATCATCACTGCGGACACCGCGCTTGGACTGATCGAAGCACGATGGACTGCCTCGATCGCGATCAAGGATTGCAAGATCGACGAAGACGAGCTCAACGAAGCCCGCCAGCACCATCTCCGCAGCCGGCTTGAGTATCTGACTGAGCGACCCGCACTTCAGGCCCACATGCAGGAGCCCTTCGCCGAACTTTTCGCCCCTGAAACCCCTCAGGCGCTGTTCGATCACTGTGCCCTCGGCCTGTCCACCACTATCGGCCTGCAGATCCTCGCTCGCCGCCGTCAACGCTCGTAGCCACGCGCAGCAGGTTTCTCACTCGTTCCGCTCGAAACTCTTGTCGTCAGTGACTTTGGGGCTGGTGACAGCTACACAAGCGCTGGGCCAGGGACCTGGAACTCTGCTGCTGTTCGTGGGGCCACTGCTACCGATACCCCGAATTCTGTGATAGCCAACGATCGAACAGACTGTAGTGGTGACCACCCCACAACGCTGGACTGTCGGTATCACCATCATCGTGACCCTCGCCTTAGGAGGGGTATTCGCCGTTGTCGGCCTCGTCAAGGGCAATGCCCTGGCTGGAATCGTCAGTGCCGTCGTCGCGGTACTCGGCCTCGGGCTCTCGATCTTTATCGCGGGCCGACCTGCCGGTTGCTCGACCGTCGTGGTCCGAAGAACAGGGAAGGTCGTACAGACCGGCGACGGACGCGCTGTGGCGAACACCGGTTTCACTGGCGGCGAGGGCGGGCGTCGCCGAGCCAACGTTGACCTGCGTAATACCGGTTCTGTGCAGCAGTCAGGTTCCGATACGCACGCGAACACGGGCATCGGATGAGGCTCGGAAGCGGGTCGATTGACGGTTCTGGCCCGGTCAAGCAGACGGGACGGGGCCCCAAATACGCCAACACCGGCATCGTCAACGTGAGTGTCGGCAGTCCGGCGGTCCTCGCGGTGGTGGTAATCGCCGTAGTCGCTTACCTGGGACTTGCCAGAAGCCGGACTTCGTCGCCTGAGTCGCACTCACCGTCGGTGGTCGCGGCGGGTCAGGTTGTGGGCGGGTCCTGCGACAAGCCGGACAGCGGGTGGGTGGTACCTGATACCGGCAAGGTCATCACAGCCTCGCGTGGGACGCCGAATGTGTCCGCGCAGCAGCTCGTCACCAGCGGCACGCCCATCGGAATCACTGTCCAGGGTTCGGACCGACGCGCCGCCATATTGCAGGGCGTCCGGGTCCAGATCGTATCGGTCGATGCGGCCCCCGCCTCTGGGGCGGTGCTTCCGAAGTCTTGTCAGGGCGACCCGACGGTGCGTAGCTTTATCGTCGACCTAGACGCAGAGCAGCCGATGTTGACCCCTGTTGACCGCGCGCAGAATACGGTCAAGACTCGGGACTTCCCGTACGAAGTAAGCGACGACGATCCCGAACAGTGGTTCGTTGATGCGTCAACCACACGGCAGGTCGAATGGCGACTGGTTCTCAGCTGGAGCTCTGGAGGGACAAACGGGACGACGGTCATCGACAATAACGGTCAACCGTTCCGCACGGTCGGAGCGCAGCATTTGCGACGGTACTGTCCCAGCAGCTCCGACACGTGGACGCCTCCGCCCTGCGGAGCGTGATCCGATCACTGGGATTGATATCTGTATCATCCAGCGGCCATCCGTCCTAGCCATATGTTTGTCTTGAATGGCTTGCCCACCATACCTACCAGCATTACGGTCGATCCGGACACCGCAACCGCCTCGAAGCCGTCTACTTCGTCAAAGTGGTTGGCCGACGTGGCCTGCTTGGTCCAGGTCAGTCCGTTGTCGGAGATCCATACCGCACCGGTGTTGCCTGCACCGCCGACCGCTACGAAGGCGGTACCGGCCACAGCGATGCTCTGAACACCGGTATTGACCATCGGGACCACCCCGGCGTCCGGCAACCGTCCCGGATCGAGCCGGGGAACACGTCGCCACTGGTCCTTGCTACCCGATTGGCTCCACACGCCAAGGCCGAACGGGTTGTCGGGATCGGATGTCTTCCCTGACCCCGGGCCGCCGTCGGAGACATAGCCGAACGCAGCTCGCACCGTGCCGTTGCCTGTGGCGGGACCAAGCCAGTCGACCCGTTCCAAGCCCGGTACTCGCCTCCAGTTGAGGCCATCATTCGATGCGAACGAAACTGCGGTGCCGACACCGCAGACCAGTAGGAAGCCGTTAGCGTCGGCGCTGAGAGGCGCCGTGGGAGTGTCCGGGTAGTAGGTCGTCGCATCGACGACCGGTTCATCAAACTTCTGTCCGTCTGCGGAGTGCCAGGTCTTCGTCCGGTTGCCGGACGATCCCATCGTGCCCACCACCACGACGCCGCGGGGCCCGGCCGCGACCGCGGAAAGCGTTCCTGTATCGGCGTCAGCGAGGGGGATCTTCTGCCACGAGTTGCCATCAGTCGACCGCCAAAGTGCAGGTCCGGCACCATCATCCCCGATCGCATACGCAGCGGACTCGAAGGCTGCGATTGGCCAACGGGCAAGCGTGGCGGCGTCGTGAGGCAGGCTGCTATGCCACGATCGCCCGTCGGCGGAGGAGAAGAGCTCCGGCGCGCCGGAGTCCTGCTCGGTGCCGGCAAGGAGGAAGCCCTTCGACCATGCCGCTGCCGCGAGCGGCACCGTCGCATTTAGCGCCTTCAACTCGAGAGGCAATTCGGAATCCGGTACTTGCCCCCATTGTGAGATGTTGACGTGGGATCGATGAGCCGGCGCCTGAGAACAGGCAGAAAAGAGACCAACCAGCATCAAAGCGATCAGTCCGCATCGCGCCCATCGGCGTCCGATCACGATCGGCCCCCTGTGCAGTGGTGATGGGATTCCAGACAAAAGGTCATCTTTCCAAGTGTGTCACCGTCGGAGGGAGGGTAAACCTCGATCCGTTTGAGGCACCCCCTGTCCGATTGGCCTGTCCACGGTTCTCGGAGAATTGGGTCGGGCCGCGCGGCCGCCGTTCCCCCTGTGA
>JAFGOK010000384.1 GCA_016926535.1 Micromonosporaceae bacterium
CGACTGCCCACCGCGAACCCGGGATCGTCAGGTGTCCGAGGGCACCGCTTCCCACCCTAGGTCTGCACGAACACCGCAACCGTCCTGGCCGGCACGGTGAAGGTGCCAGTCGGAGCGGTGAACGAGGCGGTGCGCACGATCGGATCGCTGGAGGCCCCCAGCACCGGGTGCAGTGCGACCTGACTCGACGCGAACCTCGGGACGGTCTGGGTGACCGCCTCAGGAGTCGCGTTGAACACAACGATGATCGACTTGAAGTGCCGGTCGATCCGTGGCCCGGCCGTGTCGTCGAGCACCATGGTGATGACGCCTGGCGTCGCCGACGGCCCGGATAGCGGGAACGATAGCCTGCGTTGAACCTCCGCGGTACTCCCCAGATTGAAGAGCGGGGAATTTGTCGCGATTGTTACGAGTTCGGCGTACCGCTGGCTGGCCGCCGCCATGGTCGCGCAGTCGGGGACCAGGGCCGGGTCGGCGAGCAGTGGTTTGGCGTACGGCCATTTGGCGCCGTTGTCCGCCTGCTGCGGCAAACCCCGGCCGAAGCCGTTGCCCTGCTGGCACGGCAGCAGGGCGTTGAACCAGTCCCCGGAGTTGTAGGAATTGCCGTCCATCGATTTCGAGCGCAGCCGGTCGGAGCCTGCGGTGACGAACCCGATGCCCTGGCTGAACGCCGTCGTCGCCAGCGCGAGGACCTGCATCCTCGCCCGGTCGGCCGGGCTGGTGCTCTGCGGCAGCTTGTAGGCCAGCGCGTCGTAGAGGATCTCGTTATCGTGCGCGTCGACATAGGTCACGGCTTCGGCCGGGGATCCGGTGTAGCCGGCGGGCACCCCGTTGTAGTCGACCTGGGCCCCGGTGACCGTCCGGCCGGTGGCATCGGTGAACCTGTAGCCGGCGAGGTTGCCGGTCAGCCCGACCTGGATGAGGTCGTGCTGGTGGCGCAGCCTGGCCTGCTGCTCCGCCGCAGTCCCGTTGACCTCGTCGCCGTTGGGATCGGTGAACAGGCCGGAGGCGAATCCCTGCACCCGCGGGTTGCTGTCGAACGGCCCCCCACCACGCACGGCGTCCCGGAGCCGGTCGTTGAACGTGCCGATGCCGGTACCTGCCAGCGCGTCCTGGGTGGCCTGAACGAACCGGGCATGGTCGGCGACCTCCCCGAAGTTCCAGCCCTCGCCCCAGATCGCGATCCTCGTGCCGTCCACGCCGTCGCGGGCGAGGGTCAACCGGTCCAGGGCCGCGCGGACGGCCAGGATGTTGGCCCGTGGATGATGGCCCATGAGGTCGAACCGGAAGCCGCTGAGCTTGTACTGCTTGGCCAGGGTGACGACGGAGTCGACGACCAGCTTGCCCATCATCGCGTGCTCCGGCGCCGTGTTGGCGCAGCACGTCGAGGTGGCCAGCGTTCCGTCGTCGAGCAGCCGCTGGTAGTACCCGGGCACGATCTGGTCGAGCACGGAGTTGGCGCTGGTCCCGGCGGCGGGAGTGTGGTTGTAGACCACGTCCATGACCGTCCCGAGCCCGGCGGCGCTCAGCGCCGCGACCATCCGCCGGAACTCCACGATCCGGGCGGTCCCGTTGGGATCCGTCGCGTACGACCCCTCGACCGCCGTGTAGTGCAGCGGGTCGTAGCCCCAGTTGTAGCCGTCCGCGTCGTTGATCTTCGCGATACACGCCTGCTGCTCTTCGGAATCTGGGGCGAGGCTCGCCAGGTCGCAGGCCGGCTCCCGCTGATCGGCCCGGAGCTCCGGGATGGAGGCGATGTCGAACACCGGCAGCAGCTGGACATGGGTGACACCGGCGGCGGCGAGGGCCCGCAACTGGGCCATCCCGGTGGAGTCCGGGTTGGTGAACGCGAGGTAGCTGCCGCGCTGATCCGCTGGGACCGAGGGGTCGGCGATGGAGAAGTCGCGGACCGACACCTCGTGCACCTGGATCTGGTGCTGGGCGATCGCGGAGGTGCGGACCTTCGACCAGCCCGCCGGGGCCAGGGCCGGATCGGACAGGTCGACGATCTGGCTGAAGGTCGAGTTGGCCGAGAGGGAGACGGCATATGGGTCAGTGACCGACGCCGTCTCGACCCGGGCGGTCGCCGGCTGGTAGACCGTGACCCGGAACCGGTAGTACTGCCCCCGCCACGAGGCGTCCCCGGTCACCCGCCACACGCCGGTCTCCCGGTCGCGGGTCAGGCCGACCAGGGTCGGGGCTGCCTCGGGCGTCGCGGCCAGCTCCAGGGAGACCTCCTGGGCCGTCGGCGCCCACACGGCGATCGTCGGGCGCCGGCCGCTGAAGGTGACCCCGAGCCTGGCAGCGGTCGCCTTGGCGTAGAGGTCGTCGAGCACCCCTGGGATCTGCACCCCGGACGCCCCGGTCACGGTTCCGGCGGCGTCCTGCTCGACGAGGATGACCTGCCCCCTGAGCGCCTCCCTGATCACGGCGGGGTCGGCGGCCTCGACAGCGAAGGCCTGGTAGTTCCACAAGTGCGGCCGGGCGAGGCGCTGCCGCTCGGTCAGGCCGTTGGCGTGGGCGCGCAGCGGGATGACCCCGGTGGCCGTCCCCACGACCGCGCCGTCAACGACCCGGAGGCCGCCACCTGAGGCGTACTGCAACTCGTAGCGGTGCCCGTCGGTCTGGCCGGAGGGGGTCCACGCCACCGTCGCCCGGTCGATCCACTGTGCCGTCGCAGTCGTGACATCCGTCTCAGCGGTCGCCGCGGCTGGCACAGGCAGCAGGTGCCGCTCCTGGCCAGCGAGCAGCCATACCTGGTGGCCCGCTGCGACCAGGTCGAGGGACTGGTCGGAGGGCAGATCCTTGGTGTCTCCCTTGTGGATGATGTAGCTGAGGCTCTTCGCCCCCTCGGCCAGCGGGACC
>JAFGOK010000385.1 GCA_016926535.1 Micromonosporaceae bacterium
CGGGCGGTACAGTGCGCCAGTCACATCCGTACCGGGTGACAGCACCGTTTGGGGAGTCTGGTGGCTACTGGCGCTCATGCGAAGGATGCTCGCACGAACATCGTTGTGGTCGGAGCCGGACCGGCTGGCCTGACCGCCGCCTACCAGCTCGCCAAGCGAGGATCGCGGGTCGCGGTGGTCGAGCAGACCGCGGCCATCGGTGGGATCAGCCAGACGGCGGAGCGTGACGGCTGGCGGTTCGACATCGGCGGCCACCGGTTCTTCACCAAGGTGTCGCAGGTGAATGACTTATGGCATGAAATCCTACCAGATGAGGATTTTCTCCTTCGGCCGAGGATGAGTCGGATCTACTACCGCGGCAAGCTGTTCGACTACCCCCTTCGGGCCATGAACGCCCTGCGCGGGCTCGGCCTCGTCGAAGCCGTCCGGTGCGTCGGTTCCTATGCCCGGGTGCGATTCCGCCCTCCGAGGGACCAATCGCACTTCGAGGGATGGGTGACCGCCAGGTTCGGGGAGCGTCTCTACTCGATCTTCTTCAAGACCTACACGGAGAAGGTCTGGGGGGTGGCGACGACCACCCTGCGCGCTGACTGGGCGGCCCAGCGGATCAAGAATCTCTCCCTGTCCAGAGCCGTGATCAACGCGCTGCTGCCCAAGCGGAACCAGAAGGACATCACCAGCCTGATCGAGGAGTTCCAGTACCCGAAGCTCGGGCCGGGCATGATGTGGGAGCGCTGTGCCGAGTGGGTCGAGAAGCTCGGCGGAACGGTGACGACAGAGGCACGGGTCACAGCGGTGCACCGCCAGCCGGGGCGGTGCGTCGGCGTGACCGTCAGCGACCCCGACGGTGACCCCGACGGTGACCGGCGGGTCGAGGCGGATCACCTCATCTCGACCATGCCGCTGTCCGAACTGGCCCTGGCCATGGATCCACCGGCCCCATCGGCGGTGCGCGCCGCCGCCAGCGGCCTCAAGCACCGGGACTTCCTGACCGTCGCGCTGGTGGTGCCGGAGCAGTTCAGCTTTCCCGACAACTGGATCTACATCCACAGCCCGGAGGTCCGGGTCGGGCGGATCCAGAACTTCGGCTCGTGGTCGCCCTACCTGGTCAAGGATGGCAGGACCTGCCTCGGGTTGGAGTACTTCTGCAACGAGGGCGACGAGCTCTGGTCCCTGCCGGACCAGGACCTGATCGATCTCGGGATCGCTGAGCTTGAGCGACTCGGGCTGGTCGCGCCGGGCCGGACGGAGGGCGGCTACGTCGTGCGAATGCCCAAGGCATACCCGGTGTACGACGAGGCGTACCAGGTGCATGTCCAGACCATCCGCCAGTGGCTCGCCACGGAGGTGCCGAACGTGCACCCGATCGGTCGCAACGGTATGCACCGCTACAACAACCAGGACCACTCCATGCTGACCGCCCTGCTCGCGGTCGAGAACATCCTCGACGCGGCCGGGCACGACGTCTGGGCGATCAACGCGGACGAGGAGTACCACGAGGAGCACCGGACCGGGGAGTACCGGGCTAGCGACCCCGACCGTGCAGCAGGCGTGAGCACCGGTCGGCCCACCTGACCGATCCTGGGGGTCGGCCAAACGACTCCGTGACGATCAGGGAACGGAACCGGCGCCTGGTGATGACCTTGGTCCAGGAGAACTCTCGCAGGCCGGCAGCGCCATGCACCCGCCCGCTGCCAGAGCGGCCGATGCCCCCGAACGGCAGCGGGGAACTGCCGACGAAGGACATGACCCCGTTGACGGCGGTCATCCCCGACCGCATCCTGCGAGCGATGACCATGCCGTGGGACGACCGGGAGAAGACCGACCCGCCCAGCCCGTATGCCGTGCTGTTGGACCGGCGCAGCCCCTCCTCCGCGTCGCGGACCCGATGCACGGTCAGAACCGGGCCGAAGGTCTCCTCCTGCATGATCGTCGCATCATCTGGTACGTCGACCAGGACCGTCGGAAGGACGAAGGGCGGCTGGATCGCCTCAGGGCCACCGGCGACCGCCCGCGCGCCCCGGGATAGCGCGTCGGTGACCTGGGACCGGATGATGTCGATCTGGGCCGGCATCGTGATCGGGCCGATGTCGGCCTCCTCCGCGAACCCTGCGCGCACCGCAGCGGCGTTCCGGACGAGGGCTGCGAGGAAGGCGTCGAACACCGGGTCGGCGACGTATGCCCGCTCGATGCCGACGCAGGCCTGCCCGGCGTTGGTCATCGATCCCCAGCAGCAGGCCTCGGCCGCGGCCTCGACATCCGCGTCCCCTGCGACGATCATGGCGTCCTTGCCGCCGCACTCCAGCAGCGTTGGGGTCAGGGTGTCCGCGCACGCCGCCAGCACCAGCCGCCCGGTCGCCGTCGAGCCGGTGAACGCGATCTTCCCGACTCCGGAGCGGCACAGCGCTGCCCCGGTCTCGCCGAGCCCGTGGACGGCGGTGAGGACCGGCCAGTCCGGTATCGCCTGGGCGAAGAGATCGGCCAGGTACGCACCGACCGCCGGGGTGTACTCGCTTGGCTTGAACACAACGGCATTGCCTGCCGCGAGGGCGCTGCCGATCGATCCCAGCGGGGTGAAGACCGGGTAGTTCCACGGGCCGATGACGCCGACGACGCCATATGGCTGGTGCTCGATTGAGAGCGTGTGCTCCATCCGCAGGGCAGCCCAGCTCCGCCGGGTCCGGAGCACCCGGCGGGCATTCCGGATACTCCACGCCAGATGCTGCACCGCCCCGACGACTTCGAGGGTCGCGTCGCCGACCGGCTTGCCGTTCTCCTCGTGGATGAGGGCGGCGAGTTCCCCGGTCCGGTGCGTCAAGAGGGAGACGACCCGGGCCAGGCGTTGTCGCCGGCCGGAGAAGCCCAATTCCGCCCACCACGCAGCCGCAGGCCTGGCAAGGTCAACCGCCCTGGCGACCAGTTGGGGAGTTGCGACCTGAAAACGGCCGACTTCCACCCCGGTGATCGGGTTTGTCGAGACAAGGCAATTATTTTCCACAAAAGGGACACCGGGAGGGCGTGGAGAGGCCACATGGGCAGTCTGCCAGATCCCACTACGCTGGGAGGTGTGAGTCCGCGCCGCCATCATCGCAAGAAGGATGATTCCCCGGCGCTTGACGTTGATCGTGCTCGGCACGGCGTCCAGATCGTCCAGTCACTGGCCGATGGCCAGTGGTTCGTCCGGAGCGTCCCCGGAGACGCCGCGATGAAGCTGTACCGCTGCCCAGGCTGCGACCACGAGATTCGCCCTGGGGTCGCCCACATCGTCAGCTGGCCGGCAGACGGCCGGGGGGATGCCGGTGACCGCAGGCACTGGCACACCGGGTGCTGGAAGGGGCGTAGCCGGCGGGGCTTCTCCTGACCCGTGACTCGAGATGGCCTCTTCCGCAGGGCCGGTCCTTGACTGTTCTGCGTGATTTGCCGCATTCCATTGGGTCGAGTTAGCGATCCGGACAGGGACCGGCTTCGTCACTCGCCTCGCCGGGTTCGTTTGTTTCACCCGTTGCCGGTTCTTTTGCGTCGGCGCCGGGGGCTGCGTCGGCCAGGATCGACTCGGCCTGGCGATGTGCCTCCCGCTTGACGCGGTTGGCCTCCTCAAGGGCGGCTGAGCGGGTGGCCGCAGCGGTCTGCTCCGCCTCCGCCGCCCTGAGCTGGGCTTCAGTCGCGCGCTGCTCAACTTCGCTCAGCCGCTGCTGGGCCGCGACTGCCCGGTGCTCCGACTCAGCCAGGCGCTCCTGCGCCTCCGCCGCCCGGTTTTCCGCGTCGATGGCCCGGTTGTTGGCCTCGTCCGCCTGCTGGCGCAGCTGGGCGACCCGCTCCTCGAAGGACTCGGTCTGCTCCCTGGCGTGCTGCGCGCGCTGCTCTGCTTCGGCCAGTCGCGCGCTTGCGTCAGCGACCTGCCGCTGCACCTCGGCGAGGTGCAGCCCGAGCGTCGTCGTCTGCTGCTCCGCCCGCTCTGCTTCCGCCTCTGCCTCCCGCAGGCGACGCTTGGCTTCGGCGACCTCCGCCTCGACCTGGTCGTGGCGGTGCTGAATCTCCGCGAGCCGTGCCGTGGCCGCGTCAACGCTCGCTGCGGCCTCCTGCGTCTTCTGGCCTGCGGCCTTCAGCACCCGGCGGGCCTCGGCCTCGGCCGTTGACTTGATCCGTTCCGCGTCCTCCTTGGCAGCCGCCAGCAGCTGGGAGACCTCGGCCTGCGCGTTGGCCCGGAACTGGGCCATGCCGGTCTCCGCGTCGGTCCGGGTCCGGGCGAGTTCGGCTTCGACCGTCGTCCGCGCCTCTTCGGCCTGCTTAGCGGCCTCGGCGCGAACCGTCGCGGCCGCCTGCTCCGCCTGGGCTCGGACCATGGCGGCGTACTGGTCGGCGTCCTCGCGCAGCTTCTGGCACTCCTGCTGGGTGGACGTCCGCAGCTGGAGCTGCTCCTGGGCCAGCTGCTCCCTGGTCTCCTTGGCGACCTGGTCCGCCTCGGCCCTGGTCTGGTGGGCGTACTCCGTGGC
>JAFGOK010000059.1 GCA_016926535.1 Micromonosporaceae bacterium
CTCGTGACGACCTCCGCCAGGCTGGCTGAGGGAGAGACGCTGGCTGCGGTCGTCAGCACGCCGTAGACCGTCCACGGCTGGCGCCCGAATTCTGTCATGATCCAGCCGGCGGAGTTCGCGAGCAGGGGAAGGAACGCGGCGCTCGCCGTCGCCACCCACAGCCATCGGCTGACCGGGGCGCGGTGCCTCCGGCTGAACCACAGGGCGGCTGCGGCGATCCCCGTCGCGATCCCGCCCAGGCCGACCATCACCCGGAAGGTCCAGAAGACGAGCGGGACATATGGGACGTAGTTTCCCGGCCCGTGCTCGGCCTCTGCCTCGGCCTGAAGGTCGTTGATCCCTTCGACCTCTCCGTCGAGGGTCGCCGTCGACATGAAGGACAGGAGCTTGGGGATACGGATGCTGTAGAGCTCTTCCCTGCCATCCGCCGAGGTGATGGTGATGATGGAGAACGAGGCGCTCGTCGTGGTCTCGTACAGCGCCTCCGACGCCGCCATCTTCATCGGCTCCTGTTTGGTCATCAGCCTGGCCTGGAGATCACCTGTCCCGATGACCCCGAGACCCGCGATGAGTAGCACCCAGGCTGCCAGCCGGAACGAGGGCCGGAACACCTCTGGCTGATTGCCCCGGCGCAGGTGCCATCCGGCAACGGCCAGCATCAGGGCCGCCCCGGTCATCAGGCTGGCCGTCAGGGTGTGCGCGAACGCGGTCAGGGTCGTGTCGCTGGTCAGGACCGCACTGATGCTGGTGAGCTCTGCGCGGTTGGTGGTCTCGTTGATGGTGAACCCGACCGGGTGCTGCATCCAGGAGTTGGCGGCCAGGATGAAGTACGCGGAAAGGATCGTCCCGATCGAGGCCACCCAGATCGTGGCGAGATGCAGGCGCTGGGGCAGCCGATCCCAGCCGAAGATCCACAGCCCCAGGAAGGTCGACTCAAGGAAGAAGGCCAGCAGACCCTCCATGGCCAGCGGGGCGCCGAACACATCACCCACAAATCGTGAGTAGTCACTCCAGTTCATCCCAAACTGGAATTCCTGCACGATGCCGGTGACGACCCCCATCGCGAAATTGATGAGGAACAGCTTGCCCCAGAATTTCGTCGCCCGGAGGTACTCGGCCCGTCCGGTGCGTACCCAGGCTGTCTGGAGCGCCGCAACTAGAACGGATAGACCAATTGTTATGGGTACGAACAGGAAGTGGTACACGGTGGTGATCGCAAACTGCCAGCGTGCGAGATCCAACTCGTCCACGGCGGGCGCCCCTTCCTGGAACGATGACCCCATCGTGACCGGAATGTATCAGGAGTGGGCAGACCGGGAGCCCTGACCGCCAGGCTGGTCCTTCAGCCACCGGGATCTTCGCTGTGGCGGGGCCACGGAGGCGATGCAACGCAACAACTCCCCGAGTGCACCGCTCAATCCACCGGCGGCTTCCCAGAATCATCACGATCTTTCGTGTTTGTGGTGTTGCGATAAGTGGCTAGACATACGCTCTCCGTGTTTGCTGGGTGGTGTGTGTGTGATGGTGGCTGTCAGCCGCCTGGCGGGTGGGGTGTGGATACAACAACAGGTGCATCGTTGGACATGGGCACTGCTGGAGGCGAGACGGTGGATCTGCTGAGCCTTGGCTCAGTCAATGCCGCGGCGACCGGATGGGTGCTGACGGCGACTGTGCTCGTGGCGGTGTTGGTGCCAGGGATCGCGCTGTTCTACGGCGGGATGGTCCAGCGCAAGAACGTGCTCGCGATGGTGATGCAGCCCCTCGCGGCGATTGGCGTCGTCGGCCTTGCCTGGGTCCTCATCGGCTTCTCTCTGGCCTTTGACGAGGGGATCGGGATCATCGGCGGAGTCCGGCTCGTCGGCCTCCACAATCTCGGTTCTGACGTGCCGGGGCAGGAGGAATCCGGCGTCGCGCTGGCGGCGTTCGTAGCGTTCCACCTGATGGTCGCGGTGTTCGCGACTGCCCTTATTGCCGGTGCCGGTGCTGAGCGATGGCATTTTGCCGGTTATGCACTGTTTGTCGGGCTCTGGTCGGTGCTGTGCTACGCACCAGTGGCTCACTGGTTGTTCAGCCCGGCAGGCTGGGCGAGCGAGCGGGGGGCGTACGACTATGCCGGTGGTCTGGTCGTCCACGCGAACGCGGGAGCTGCGGCCCTTGCCATCGCCCTGCTGCTGGGTCGACGTCGGGAATGGCCGGAGGAGGGGTACCCCCCGCACAATCTGCCGCTGTCCATGGTCGGGGCTGCCCTGCTGTGGTGCGGATGGTTCGGCCTGACCGGGGGGGCGGCGCTGGCCTCCGACGAGGTGGCTGCGGTCGCCGTCCTCAACACGGCGGTGGCTGCTGCTGCTGGGTTGCTGCTGTGGATCGGGCTGGAACGGCTGCGCTTCGGCAAGGCGACGACGCTCGGAGCCGTATCCGGGCTGGTCGCGGGGATGGTCGCGATCACACCCGCGGCCGGCTACGTCCCACCGTGGTCCGCGGCTGTCATCGGCCTGGTCGCCGGTGGCGCATGTCACGCTGCGGTTGGCCTCAAGATGTGGCTTCGCCTGGACGATTCACTCGACGTCGCGGCTGTTCATCTCACCGGGGGAGTGGTCGGGACGATCTGTGTCGGGCTGTTCGCTTCCCGAGCGACGAACCCGCGCGGTCCGGAAGGTCTGGTGTTCGGTGGTGGTGCTGGGTTGCTGGGTGAGCAGGCGATCTCAACCGCCGCGGTCGTCGGGTACAGCTTCACGCTGACCCTAGTGCTCGGTTGGCTCGTCAACCGGGCGGTCCGCAACAGGGTGAGGCCGGTGGAGGAGAACATCGGTCTGGACGTGTCGCAACACGGGGAGGCCGCGTACCACTTGGTCTCCGAGGAGACGCGCGAAACCTCGGTCAAACCTCAACCCGGCCCATCTACCCCAGAACTCTCGCATCCGTCCGCCCTCGCCGAACATGTCGGCGCGTCCGCCGCCTCGGCCAAACGCTGAGTCACCGGAAGGGAAGTCATGGTCAAGCAGGCCCAGACCCTCAACCTGCGACGCTGGAGCACCCGCGCGCCCGTGCGCGTCGGCCTGTCGCTGGTGATCACCTTGCTGTTCACCGTCGCCGTCGTCCAGTTGTGGGTGAACACCACGGCCGACTACGACATCAGCAAAGCTGAACAACGGGGCGTCGAGTACTTGAAGCCCCTTGGAACGCTGACCGGCCGGCTCGCTGCGGCGCAGACCAGCGCCGTGCACGGCACCGCCGTCGACACCGCGATACTCAGGCAGTCGATGATCGAGCTCGACAAGATCGACAGCAAGCACCGGACGGAGCTGAAGACCAAGGCGCGCTGGGAGGACCTGCGGTCGAGGATCGAGGGACTCACCTCGCTCCGGGCGACGCCAGAAGTGTCCTACCGCTCGTACACCGAGGTCATCGACTTGACGTATAGCATGATCGAATATGTCGCGGAGCAAGCGCACCTCGTCGTCGACGGGGACGTCGACTCCTCCTACGTGATCGACGCGGCGGTGTACCAGCTGCCGACCGTGGTCATCCAGACGGGACGCGCCGCCGACCTCGCGATCATCGCGCAGAGGAGCACTGCCGGACCTGAGACGAAGTACCAGCTCGAAGTCCAGCTGGCCGTCGCCCGGAACCAGGCTTCCCTCGGGGGCGAGAGCATCGCCTCGAACATGGGCAAGGCGCTGGACAGCACCAGCAGCACGTCGCTGGGGAAGAACATCACGAACCAGCTCGACGTCTTCCTCTCAGCCCTCGATACCTTCGTCCCGCCGGTGGACCTGCTCCAGTACGCGGAACGCGCTGACGCGGACACCCTGGCGACCAACGGGGCCAAGGTGCGGGAAGCGGCGACCGCGCTGATGCAGAGCATGCTCACCGAGCTGGGCAAGCTTGCGGAGACCAGGGCGGATGCGCAATCGCTGCGCCGCACCCAGGGCCTGAGCATCAACATCCTGTGCGTGATCCTGACGGGTCTGCTGGTGTGGAGCCTGCTGACCCGAGCAGAGAACCAGCCCAGGAGATCGACCAGGGGCAAGGCTTCTGATTCCTCGACAGCGGAAGAACAGGATTCTGCGGCACAGATGACCCAAGAGGGCTACAACACCAGAGAAGCACGGGCCAGCGAAGAACTCGTCCACGTTGGCCGGGGAATTCGTGCGCGACGCCGGGAGCGTGCCGACAATGCTCGCTAAACTCAACGTCCAGCGGAAGCTGACGCTTCTGCTGATGTTGCCCTTCATCGCGGTCTTCATGACCGCCATCCCCTTCGCCGTCACCCAGGTCAACACCGCGATCGCCGCCGGTTCGACCGAAGACGTGGCAGAGCAGGCCCGGCTCGCCGGCGTTCTGATCCAGGGTCTTCAGGAGGAGCGGCTGGTCGGGCTGGCCTACCTGACGAACGAGTCCGCCAGCCGGTCGGCGTTCCACAAGCGGGGCGCCACCACCGGGGACGCGGCGCAGGAGCTGAACGAGAGCCTTGTGCTGCCCCGGGACGTCAAACTGCGGACCGCGATCAGCCAGCTGGCCTCAGTCACGCTGACCCGGCAGCAGGTCGTGGAACGCAGCATCGAGAAGCAGACCGTGATCGACACGTATCACAAGCACATCGTCGGGTTCATTGACGCGCTGAAACTGACCCAGCAGGATAACGCGGACTCGACGGGTACTCGCCAGATGGCGCTGCTTGACTCGCTGCTGCGGACCAACGAGGAGATGGCCCAGGTCGGTGCTGGACTGATCTTCGCAAGTAGTACCGCGGCAGACGCGGTGGCGGCGGCGGCCGTGGTCGAGGAAGCCCAACTGCTGCGCGCGTCGAGCTCGACCCGGTTCCGGCAGCAGGCCGGCTCGGAGGAGAACACCCTGCTCAACCTCGTCGAGCAGGGGCCAACCGGCCGCAAGACCGATCTGCTGGCAAGCCAGCTGCTGGCAACCGGTAAGCCGCTGTCGCTGGGAGAAACCCTGGCCACAGCGCACTCCATGGTCGCCCTGACCCGGGTGCAGCAGGAGCGCATCGCTCGCGACATCGCCACCCGCTCCGCGGAGCGGGCGTCAGATGCTCGCCTGTACGCGGGACTGATCGTCGGCGGGGCCGGTCTGATCATCATCCTCGTCATCGGGCTCAGCGTTGCCGTCAGCCGCTCGGTGTCCGTGCCGCTGCGCAGGCTGACCCGGGCAGCCCGGAACGTCGCGGACATCGCGACGGCGGAACTGGTCCGGGTCGCGGACAGCGAGATGGAGGACACCCAGCCACCGCAGCTGACAGCGGTCGAAGTGCAGACCAGCGACGAGATCGGCGAGATGGCCGACGCGTTCAACCAGGTCCAGATGACGGCGGCGAAGCTGATGGAGCAGCAGGTCGCCACCAGGCGCAACACCGCTGTCATGTTCGCGAACGTCGCGCGACGCACGCGAAGCATGGTGGCCCGGCAGCTGACCTTCATCGACGACCTGGAGCGCAACGAGCAGAACGAGCGCCTGCTGGCCAAGCTGTACCGGCTTGACCACCTGACCACCCGCCTGCACCGAAGCGCGGACAGCCTGCTGGTCGTCTCCGGGGCACGTGAGGATGAGCGCATCGTCTCCCCGGCCCCGCTGTCAGACGTCGTGCGGTCCGCGGTCGCCGAGATCGAGGGCTACCAGAATGTCCAGACCGGTGCGCTGCCCGGCGTCATCGTTGCCCCGCAGCTGGTTCCGGACCTCCGGCTAGTACTCGCTGAGTTGCTGGAGAACGCGACGGCGTTCTCCCCACCGGGGAGCCCGGTCGAGGTCTCGGCCTCGGTCGACGGCCCGTGCAACCTCGTCGTCATCGACCACGGGATCGGCATGTCGGACGAGCGGCTCGCCCAGGAGAACCGGCGTCTGGTCGAGCGCGAGCGGCTCGACGTCGTCCCGACATCAGTGCTTGGACTGTTCGTCGTCGGCCGGCTCGCCCGGCGCCACGGCCTGACCGTCGAGCTGACCCGAACCGGCGAGCAGGGTGTCACGGCGACCGTGACGGTGCCGATCGGGTTGTTCCACGACCCGACCCAGACGGCAAGGCCGCAGACGGTCGAGCCGCCGGAACTCGAGGTGCCCAGCGCGCCGTCTGCCGCGACTCTTGAGGCACTGTCCTCAACCAGCGCCTTGTCGGGCCTTCAGGGAGTGCGGCCGGCTGAACCGGTGCCGCTTCGCAAGGAGGAGACCGCGCCCGCAGCGGCAGAGCCGCATGAGCTGGCCCAGCCAGCGGTTCCGCCAGTCGCCCAGCCGGTGGCCGAACCAGTGGCCGAACCAGTGGCTTCGCAGTGGGAAGCCCTGCACGCCGTGCCGGAAGCACCACAACCGGAAGCACCACAACCAGCGGAGATGCCGGAGCCGGTCGAGACGCTGGCGCCGGAGCAGCCGGTTGAGCAGCCAGTGCCGGAGCGCAGGACCGGCGGGCGCCGCCGCCGAGACGACGTCGTTGCCCAGCCGGACCGTCTTCTTGCACCCGAGCCGGTCGTGGAGGCCCCGCAGCCAGTCGTGGAGCCGGCAGCCCCTGCGAAGGCCGAGCTGGCCCAGCCGCCGGTGGTTCTGCCAGCGACACCACCAGCGGCCCCGCCGGCCGCGACTCCAGCGGCCCCACCTGTGACAGAACCGGCACCAGCGGCCGGGCCGGAACAGCCGGCCGAGGCCGGGGCTGGCGGAGAGGGATTCGGGTGGTTCGTCCCGCCACCGGATCTGCCGACCGCTCCACCCGTCCCGGGGTCGGTCTCGCCGGAGTCGGTCGAGGCAGCACAGGCTGTGCAGCGTCCGGCCGGTCCCCAGCCGCCCGCGGCGGAAGAGCAGCGGGAGCCGGTGCAGGCCGGAGCCCCAACGGCCCATCGCGGCTTGACCCGGCGCCAGCCTGGTGGGCACCTGCCCTCGTTCGGATTCGGCGACGAGGACTTCAAGGATTCCCCCATGACTCGGGACGCCGTGGCGGAGCGGGCCGAGCTGGAGGCGTTCGCGGTGGGCACGGCCCAGGCAGCGGCGGCCCGGCTCAAGCGAGCGGTCCTTGACCTACCAGAGCCGAAGTTCCAGCCGATAGAACGTCCGAGCGGTCCGGCGGGAGAACCTGCCAGGCAGCAAAGCGCGCAGCCGCAGCCAGCACAGGTCAGCCAACCGGCCACCCAGGCCGGCCGGCAGCCAGCCGGGGGCGGCGAGGAGAGAAGGGCCACCGGGCACGGCGGCCTGACCCGGAGAACCCCCGGAACCCACCTCTCCGAGTACCTGCGTTCGGCAGGGCCGAGACAGGCAGCGCCGGCACGGGCCACCAACCGTGACGCCGATGCCGAACGATCCGCACTTGAGAGCTTCCTCGACGGCTTGGCCAGAGCACATACCGGCCCAAGCCAAGCCAACCACAGTTGATGCCCGACGAGCTGGAGTCCCTAACATGCAGCCAACACAGAACATCAGCACCGAGGCTCAGCGCTTCAACTGGTTGCTGAGTCGGTTCGCCACGGATACGCCGGGCATCCTGGAGGCGATCGCAGTCTCCTCGGATGGCCTACTGATCGCCATGTCCGCGACCCTCAACCGCGCGGATGCCGATCGCCTGGCGGCCCTGGCTTCCGCGATCAACAGTCTTGCCATCAGTGCGTCCAGGGTGTATGACCTCGGGCTCGCTAACAAGGTCATTATCGATCTCGATCGGGGCTACCTCCTGGTGAGCTCGATCAGCGTCGGATCGTCCCTCGCGGTCCTCGCCCGCAAGGAAGCCAACCTCGGCGGCCTGGCGTACGAGATGGCGATGTTCGCCAACCGCGCGGGTGCGGTGCTGACGCCGCAGCTCATTGAGGAGCTCAAGCTCAGCGTTGGGGCCTGACCGCGATGACCGTTGGCGAACCTGACCAGCCGGGTCTCCAGGACCCGTCGCTGCTGCGCCCGTACATGCGTGCGGGAGGCGGCTGGACGGAGCCTGAGTCCGAACTGGCTGAGCAGAACGAGCCGCCAGTTGCCTCGGGAGTGCGGCCGTATCTGCTGACAGGCGGCCGCACCGGGCCGGTCAACGGAACCCTGGAGATCGAGGCACAGATGGCGACGACGGCCCTCGGCCGGGCCATTCTCGAGCGTCTCGCATTCGAACAACACGACATCGTCCTGCTGTGTCAGCAGCCAACCGCCGTCGCTGAGATCGCGGCGCAGCTGAACTTGCATCTCGGTGTCGCTCGTGTCATCGTGGGCGACCTTCTGACGAGCGGGTATCTATCCGCACGCCGGCCAGAGGTCGGCCTCCACCGCAATGTGCCGATCATTGAAAGGGTCATCCGTGGACTCCAAGCCATACGCTGAGCCCGCGCAGCAGGCGCAGGGCGGCACTCGCCGCCCACCCTTGCCCGTGAAGGTGGTAATCGCTGGCGGTTTCGGGGTCGGCAAGACCACTGCGGTCTCGGCGGTCTCGGAAATCCCGTTGGTTACGACAGAGGCGGCTATCACCGAGATCGCCGCTGAGATCGACCGTACCGGAGAGGTGCCAGACAAGGTCACTACGACCGTCGCGCTGGACTTTGGCCGGATCACCATCGACGACGAGATCAAGTTGTATCTCTTCGGTACTCCTGGCCAGGACCGCTTCGGTTTCATGTGGCACGAGTTGACGAAGGGGGCGCTCGGCGCGCTGGTCATCGTCGATACTCGACGGCTGGATGACTGCTATGCGGCCGTTGACTACTTCGAGCACACCGATGTGCCGTTCGTGGTTGGGGTGAACCGCTTCCATGGCATGCTCGCGCATGAGATTGAGGATGTCCGCTGGGCTCTTGCGATCGGCCCGGAGACTCCCATCATCACGTTTGACGCCAGGGAACGTAGCTCTGTTGTGGACGCTCTGTTGTCTGTGCTGCACCGCAGTCTGGCAAGGGCGACGGCCACGACGGCCTGACGTTCGTCAACGGCGGGTCACAACTTCATACCGTCAGAGTGGTCAATTCTGGCAGGTTGCCGGCCTGGCTACGCTTCGGCGGGCGACAAATCGCGCAAGTCTCCCTAGACTTCGCCCTGTGGATGAGGCAGGGCGGGTGGGGATGGCGAGGTTTGCGATATGGCGAATTCGCGTCGACGATCTAGTTTGCGTGGTTGTCGCATTGCCATCTACGGTGGGGTGATTGTCGCCGTTGGAGTGATTTGCGTGTTCTGGGGCGCCGGTGCAGCGCAGGCCGCACCGGCTGGCGCGCTCTATCTCGACGGACTGTATTCGATCACGACGGTCGGCGTTGCGGTTCCCTTCACCGCTTCGCTGACCAACGACGGGTCCGAGCCGGTGTCCAAGATTCGGCTGGTGATCCGGGTGACCGCGACCGGGCTCGAGACACAGGGCATGCGCCTAGAGCGCCGGGAGCTGGACGGCACCTGGGTGACGGTCGCGACGAGGGTCGGGAACAAGGGCGACGTCCGGTTCGTCGACGACAGCTACCGGGATCGCGCCATGGCGCCCGGTGGGGCGCTGACCGGGCGGTATCGGATCACACTGCTGGCCGGCACGCCGCCAGGGCTGGCAATTCTCTCGATGACTGCGGAACACCGGGCAAATGCCGGGTGGCAGACCCTTGCGAACTCTCCGCAGTACCTGACCCAGGTTACCTCTGCGGCAGTTGATCCGTCCGAGGTGCCCTCTCCGGCTGCGACGGTCGCCGCAGCCTCGAGCCCAGGCGCTAGCGCTGGGCCGGACATGGTCGGCGTGACGGTCACCACCGGGGTGTCTGCCTCCCAGGTGCTGCCGAGTGCCAGGGCACGCCGGATCTCCTCTCGGCTGCTGACCCTGGGCGGCCTGGGTGCTGCCGCGATGCTGCTGGTGACGGCGGTGTGGGTGCTGCGGAATCAGGTCGACGATGAGCATCATCACAGCCGCCAATCGCGACATGATGGCGGTTCGCGTAGGGGAATGTGAACAATCTGGCATCATCTATGTACAGACGGCACTCCCATTGTCGGGCGACTTCGCGTAGTGTGCCGATCCGTGCGCCCTCGCCGTCAATGTGGATATTGTCGCAGCGGCCGGGGTGCTGTGGCGGGAATGACCTGACGTACATAGTTCAATGCTGATAGTGCATGCCATGATCGCCGGGCCGGCCCAGTGATCATTGCGCGGGAGCTCGCTGCCGCGTAACACTGTCGCGTCGGATGCGCCTGTTCGGGTGGGGCATCTGGCGCCTGACCATGGAGGCACACTCGATGGCTGCGACTCCTCAGCGACGTCCATCCGCGACATTTCGCCGCACCCCGGTGGCGGACACGACGGTCGCAGGCCACCGGCGTGGTGGCGGGATACGGCGTGGAGGACTCAGATCGGTGCGGGTGCAGTTGCTCGCGCCGATCCTCGTTGCGACGATCGGCTTGACCGTCCTGGGCTTCGTCCAGACGACGGGCGCGGTAGCTGACGCAGCCGACGCGCAGCGGGCGAAAGTTCTTGCTAGCACGGCGGTCGGGACGGTTCAGCTGGTGCATGAGGTGGAGCGGGAGCTTGCCGAGACGACGGCGCTGCGCCAGCGCGGGGGCAAGGCCGGCCTCCAGCTGGTCACCGCCCAGCGCCAGCGCACGGATGCTGCGGTTGAGAACTACCTGCGGGTGGCCTCGGAGGCCAGGGAAACCGTTGCTGAGCTGGACTCGGTCATCCGGTTGGCCAGCGGTGCGCTCGACAACCTCCCGACCGCTCGGGCGACGGCCATGGAGGCCAGCAGCGGATCAGCCAAGGCGTACCAGGCACTGTCGACGGCACTCCTCAACGTCGCCGACGCGCTGCCCACTCGGGTCAAGGACCCGGAGCTGGCCAACCGGGCCAGGGTCGTCGCCGCGCTGTCGGCCGTCGAGCACTACGACGCCCTCCAGCGGGCCCTCGTCCGCGTCGTGTTCGCCAGGAAACAGGTCGAGCCAGGAGAACTCGGGGCAGTCGCGACGCTGGTGGGCATGCGGAAGGAGCGTCTGGCTGAGTTCGAACGGGTCGCCGACCAGACAGAGCGGACGATGTTCACGACCCTTGTGAAGGGCGACGACGTCGATTCGGCGACCCACATGCTGGAGTCGCTCCTCAACAGTGAGAAGGACAGCAGCGGCGCGAAGACCGACCCGGACGCGTGGTACACCTCCCAGTCCAACATGATCCGGCGGACCAATCTTGTCACCGTCCGGTTGTCGGATCGCCTGGAGCAGACCGCTGCGGACGTCGAACTCTCCGCACTGCAGAAGGCCTGGGGCACCGGGGTAGGCACTGCGGCTCTCGCACTGGCCGCGCTGATGACAGCGGTCGTTCTCGCGGTGCGGACCAGCCGGCGGCTGCGCCGGCTGCGGGCTGCGGCCTTGACCGTGGCCCGCAGGGAACTGCCGGACGCCATCCTCGCGGTGACGACGGGAACCATGCCGGGAGGTGAGGAACCCGGGCCGTCAGCGGCAGCCATGACCAGGGCCCTCGCTTCGGCCAATGACGAGATCGGCCAGGTGGCCGACGCGTTCGCCAGTGTCCACAGGACAGCGTTGCAGCTCGCTGGGGAACAGGCGGAGCTGCGGGTCGACGTTGCCAGGATGGCTGAGATCCTGGCCCGGCGGATCCGAACCCTCATCACGCGTCAGCTGCGCCTGCTGGACGAGTTCGAGCGGGAGGAGACGGACCCAGACGTTCTGGCACGGCTGTTCGCACTGGACCACCTTGCCGCCCGCCTGCGGCGCAACGGGGAGAACCTGCTCGTGCTGGCCGGTGGTGAACCCGGACGGTCATACACCCAGCCTTTCCCGCTCGCGGCTGTTGTCACGGCGGCGGCGTCAGAAATCGAGGACTTCGCCAGGGTCGAGGCGACAGTCGGCGATGTGATGATCGCGAGTGGCGCGGTCGCCGACGTGGTCCGGGTCCTGGCGGAGCTGCTGGAGAACGCGGCGACCTTCTCCCCACCCCATACTCCGGTACGGGTGGATGCGCGCCGCACCATCGACGGAGCCGTCGTGCGGGTGCACGACAGCGGGATCGGCATCACCGCAGCGCGCCTCGGGGAGATCAATGCCAGGCTGGCGCAGCCGGCGAGCCTGACCAGCGCAGCGGCGGGCACCATGGGCCTGCACGTGGTCTCGCACCTGACCGCGAGGCACGGCATCCGGGTCCAACTCCACCCAACCGGGACCGGGACGGTCGCGTACGTCATGCTGCCGCACTCGACCCTCATTACCCAGGCGGCGCTTGCCGCCCAGGCCGCGCAGGCATCCAAGGCCGCGCAACGCAGCCAGACCGGTCCGCGCAGTGTCCCGCTGGAGGTCAAGGCGCCGAGCCGGCAGGCACTTTCGGCTGCCCAACCCGGGGCTGTCAGCTCTCCGGCGCAGGGCGCCGGCTGGGAGACCACTCAGCGGGGCAGTCAACCAGCGGGGGCCTTCGTGGCCTTCGCCCCTTCTCATCAGCGACAAGGGGGTATCGACGATGTTGATCGTTTCGGCGCGAAGGTGGAGGCTGCCAGCCAGCAGCCAACAGCCTGGTTCCGCCCATACGCCGGAACCGGAGAGGACGGCGCTGAGACCGCCACCTGCGTCCCGACGCCGGTCGTCTGGGCGGTACCATCGCCCGAACCCAGCGATGACCAGTCACGCATGCCAGTGCAGCGATCCGTACCCAGCGACGCGCAGGCGGCGTCGCCCATGACCCCCGCGCTTCCGTACCCCCCAGCCCAGATGCCCCAGCGAGCACCGAATCCGGAGTCGAACGGCTCCGACGACAGCAGGGGCCTTCCCAGACGTAATCCCGGTGCGCTGCTGGCCCCAGAGGTCTCGGCGTCACAACACGTCCCGGCACGACCGGTCGACATGGTCGACCCCGAGACTGTTCGAGCAAGGCTTTCGGCGTTTGCCGAGGGAGTATCCGCTGCCTCCCGGCGGGTCGCTCTCCCGTCTCCGGTAACAGAGGATCGATGATGGGTATTCAAGATCGTCATTTTGCGACCCAGGTGAAGGTGGACACTGACCAGGAAGGCTCTGGTGGGCCGCTGGACTGGCTGCTGGCCAGTTTCGCGCGGCAGGTTCCCGACGTTGCCCACGCCGTCGCGGTCTCCGGAGACGGGCTGCGGCTGGCCAGGTCGGCCGACCTGCCGATCGACATGGCCGATCAGCTCTCCGCCGTCATCAGTGGGCTCGCCAGCCTGACCTTCGGCGCTTCCCGGATCATGAGTGCTGGCCATGTCCGCCAGACGATCGTCGACATGGACGGCGGCGTCATGCTGGTCATGTCGGTCGGGGATCGGGCGCTGGTCGGAGTGCTCGCGGCATCGGGCTGTGATCTCGGGCAGGTGGGGTACGAGACCGCGATGCTGGTCCATCGGGTTGCCGACGCCCTGGAGCCGGATATCCGAAGTACGGTGTTGCGATGAGGCGGCGCCTCACCCGGATCATCGCCGCCAGCCTCGTCTCGCTGCTCGGCCTGGCCGGCTGCGCCAGCAGAGCCGAGACTCCCGATCTCTACCACGACGGGCTGCTGTACCTGGCGACCGGCAACACGACTGGGGTGTACTACCAGTTCGGTGGTGGTTACGCCGATCTCGTCACCAAATACGTCTCCGGCTACCGGCTCGATCCCGAACCGACCGGCGCCTCCGGAGAGAACGTCTCCCGGGTCGACAGCGGCGACATGGACCTCGCGTTGAGCCACGCGGACACGGCAGCGGACGGCGCGCTCGGCCAGGGGGTGTTTCCCGGGAAACCGCAGCGCATCGTCGCCCTGGCCAGGTTGTACGACAATATCGCCCAGATCGTCGTCCGGGCTGGATCGAAGGCTCGGACCCTGTCCGACCTGCGCGGCAAGAAGATCTCCACTGGAACGCTCAACTCGGGAACGGACGTCGTCGCCGGCCGGATGCTTGAGGCGGCTGGTCTTGATCCAGATCGGGACATCGTCCGGCTGCGGTGGTCGCTCTCCGAAACGACCAAGGCGATGAAGGACGGGTCGATCGACGCCTTCATCTTTGTCGCAGGCCTTCCCGTCGTCGGCGTCACAGAACTGCTGACGACGGCCCCGGGGCAGTTCACCTTCATCCCAGCTTCGGACCTGCTGAAGGTGATGAATGACAAGCACGGTGGCATTTATCAGGGTGTGATGATCCCGAAGAGTACGTACAGCACGGCGACGGACATTCCGACCGTTGCGATTCCCACCATGCTCGTGTGCTCTCCGGACGTCCCGGAACAGCTGGGGTACGACCTGACCAGGGTCTTGTTCGAACACCAGGGAGAACTGGCGACGGCCCACCCCGACGGAGCGAACTTCACCCAGTCGACTGCGAAGCTGACGACTCCCGTAACGCTGCATCCCGGGGCCCGCAGGTACTACGAGCAGGGCTGAAAAGCTGACAAGCCCAACAATCACCGAAGGTTACGGTAGGTGGGGCCTGCTGTAACGGACGGGGGTGCCTCGTGGGGGACATCCGGTGTGCCCACTGCGGCGGTTCAGCTGTTGATCATGAGGGGTACTGCTGGACCTGCGAGCGGCAGAACGAGGTGGCCGGGCAGCCGCCGCCGGATTGGATTGTCCCGGGCGAGGATCCGTTCCGGGACATGCCGGCGTTGCCGGCTCCCCGGCCCCGGAAGGTACGGATCAGGGTCGTCGTCCTGCCCGCCCTGATCACTTCCCTGGTGCTCATCTTCGGCGTCGGCGGCGTGATGACGTTCCGGTTCCTCGACACGCTGATGACGGCGCCGCCCTCGGATACGGTGGCGGCCGGGGCAAGCCCAGGGGCCTCCGGCAGTCTGGACGCGACAGCCGCGTGCCTGGTCGGGGAGTGGCGGCAGGACGCGGTTGACGAAACCATCGATCTGGATGAGGCCGGCCTGGTGCACGTGACTGGCAACGGCGGGTCGATCAGGTTCGCCGCTGACGGCACCGGGAGCGAGACCTACTCCGGGACTGTGCTGACCGGGGTCCTCAACGGGAGCACGATGAAGGTGACCCTTTCCGGAACGGTGACGTTCCGCTACAGCGTCTATGGGAAGAAACTGGTGTTCGAGTACATCCAGAAGCGGTATTCCGGGACCGTCAGCATAGGCAACCAGGCAAAGACGGTGGTCTCCGAGGCTGAAGACGGCGGCATGACCTTCTCCTGCGGCGCGGACACCTTGAAGATGATCAGCGAGGACGGAGTCACGACGAGTTCCCGGGTGTCGTGAGCCCGTCGGGGTGGGTGCTCGTCTGGCGCAGGCTGGTCCCAGCGTGATCGGGTGGGAAGCCGGTCGCGAGACCGGCTTCCCACCCATCGCCGGGCGGCTTCGCTGCCTACTTGCCTACTTGCCTACTTGCCGACCGCCGAGGCGAGGCCGAGGCGATCGAGGATCCAGGCGAGCACGAACGCCTCCTCTCGCCAGGAGTCGTACCGACCGCTCGGCCCGCCGTGGCCAGCACCCATCTCGGTCTTGAGGAGGGCATCCGGTTCGATGGCCGTCGCCCGGAGCCGCGCGACCCACTTGGCTGGCTCATGGTAGGCGACCCTCGTGTCGTTGATACTGGTCATGGCGAGGATCGGGGGGTACCGCTTCGCGGTGACATTCTCGTACGGCGTGTACGACTTCATGGTGGCGTAGACGGCGGGGTCGTCCAGCGGATTGCCCCACTCCTCCCACTCCGTGACGGTCAGCGGCAGCGAGGGATCGAGGATGGACGTGAGCGCGTCAACGAACGGCACCTGGGCGACGATCCCGCCGAAGGCTTCTGGCGCCAGGTTCGCCACCGCTCCCATCAGCAGGCCGCCGGCTGATCCGCCCCGGGCGATCAGCCGCTCCGGGCGGCACCATCCGGCCTCGACCAGGTGGGTCGCGCAGGTGACGAAATCGGTGAATGTGGTTTGTTTCGCCAGCATCTTGCCCTGCTCGTACCAGTGGCGGCCCATCTCGCCCCCACCTCGGACGTGGGCGACGGCGAACGCAACACCCCGGTCGAGCAGGGAAAGGCGGGCGACCGAGAACCACGGGTCCATGCTGGCCTCGTAGGAGCCGTAACCGTAGAGCACGCAGGGGGTCTGGCCGTCCCTGGCGACCTCCTTGCGGAACACGATCGAGATCGGCACCCTGGCGCCGTCCGCCGCGGTCGCCCACTCGCGCACCTGGTCGTACCGCCGGGGGTCGAAGTCCCCGAGCACCGGCTGCTGCTTTCGCAGGGTCAGCTCGCCGGAGACGAGATCGCAGTCGTACACCGAACCCGGGGTCACCAGGGAGGTGTACCCGAGCCGGAAGGTCGTCGTCGCGTACTCCGGGTTGCTGTCCGGGCCGACCGTGTGCAGGGGCTCTGGGAAGCGGATGTCGTAGCCGGCATCCAGCCGCGCGCCGTCGAAGCGGAACACCCGCAGACCCGTCATACCCTGGTGGCGCAGGGAGACGACCAGATGGTCGGAGAAGACGTCGACGCTGTTCAGCCGGGTGCCGGCGGTGTGCGGGATCAGGGGCGTCCAGGGGCCGGGATCCGAGGCCGGCGTGGTGGCGAGCGCGAAGTCCTCAGCACCGTCGTTGTGGAGTACCAGGAACACCCCTGGCTCGCCGGGATCCCCGCGATAGTGGTCAACGCTGTACTCGACGCCCTGCCTGCGCTGGGTGACGATCCGCGGCTCTGCCGCTGGCGCTTCCGCCGGGATGACCCGGACCTCACTGGTGACCTTGCTGTGGCAATCGATGACGATGAACTGCTCCGAGCGGGTTAGGCCGACCCCGACCCAGAAGCGCTCATCGGATTCCTCGTAGACCAGGACGTCCTCGGTGGTCGGCGTGCCAAGGGCGTGCCGCCACACTCGGCACGGGCGCCAGGCTTCGTCGATGGTCAGGTAGAACACGGTCGAGCCGTCCGCAGACCAGGCTGAGCCGTAGTGCGCGTTCGGGATCTCATCCGGCAGCACCTGACCGGTCTCCAGGTTGTTGACCCTGAGGGTGAACCGCTCGTCGCCGGAGAAGTCCGTCGAATATGCCAGCAGCCGCCCATCAGGGCTGGTGTCGCAGGTGCCGAGGGCGAAGAACGCCGAGTCTCCCGCGAGGACGTTGCTGTCGAGGAGCACCTCCTCGCCGAGCAGCGGAGTCCCGTCCTCCGTTAGCGGCGGGTCAACCTCCCCTGGGTCGACCGCCCTGCGGCAGTAAATTCCGTACTGTTTGCCCTCTTCTGTCCTTCCGTAGTACCAGTACTTGCCTTTTCGGACCGGAACGGAGAGATCGGTCTCCTTTGTGCGAGACTTGATCTCTTCGAAGAGCGTCGCTCGAAGATCGGCAAGGTGGGCTGTGGCAGCGGCGGTGAAAGCGTTCTCCGCCTCAAGGTATGCGATGGTGTCCGGATCGTCCTTGTCCGAAAGCCAGGCGTACTCATCGACCACTGTGTCGCCATGGTGGCTACGCTTTCTCGGAATTCGCTTCGCGATGGGCGGTTGGTCGCTTGTCATGCGAAGTCACGCTACCGGGTCGTGGACGGCACGAGGAGGATTGGGTGCTTCGACGGAGAGTGCTGGCGATCGGGCTTGCCAGCTTGTCGGCTGTGCTGACTGGCGGATGCGGCACGGGGGAGGCGGCGGAGCCGGGCGGTGAGAAGAAGACGTTCGGGGACGAAACACCACCCTCCCCCACCTTCGACCCGGCCGGCTACTCTGCTCCGAAGATCGATATCGATCAGCTCCGGAAATTGTATGCATATGATCGGAAAGCGAATCTCGACGTCGAGCTGACCGGTTCGCAGGAGAGCGCTGGACTGCGGATCGAAGACCTGACGTACACCGTGGCGAAGAAGGTGACCATTCCGCTGTACGTCGTCTCCCCGTACAGCAG
>JAFGOK010000386.1 GCA_016926535.1 Micromonosporaceae bacterium
GGGCTGGACGTGTTCGGCGTGACCCATGTCATCAACTACGACTGCCCGGAGGACGCGGAGACGTACGTCCACCGGACCGGCCGAACCGGTCGGGCCGGCGCGACCGGGGTCGCCGTCACCTTCGTTGACTGGGAGGACATGCCGCGCTGGCGCCTGATCGAGAAGACGCTGGAACTCGGGCTGACCGACGCCTCCGGTGAGCCAAAAGAGACATATCACACATCAACCCATCTCTTCGCCGACCTCGACATCCCGGAGGAGACGACCGGCACCCTGCCGTCGGCGGAACGGACCCGGGTCGGCCTGTCCGCAGAGCGCCTCGAGGATGTCGAGGGAAAGCGCGGGCGCCGACGCAGCCGCAGCAGTCGCCACACTGGCCAGGCCAGCCCGCCGCCCGCCAGCAGGGAGAGCGCGAAACCGCGCCGCAGGCGGCGCAGGCGCACGGAAACGGCCGCGGTCGAGGCGGAGCCGGTGGGGATCAACTCCAGCCCAGAGGGCGGCACGGAAACCCAGGCTGAGCACTCCGTGCTCCAGGCAGAGCACGCCGCACGCCCCGGAGCGCCATCACAGCGGCAACCGGCGGGGGAGGAAGCGCCCCTCGGATCGCGTCGAAGCAGGCGAAGGACCCGGCGGAGAGCGCCGGCAGAGCACCCCGCTCCAGACGCCCCGCTGGCCGGCGACGCGGCCGTGCCGCCAGCATCTGGCCAGGACGCCCGGTAGCAGGATCGGGCCGTGTCACAACCGCTGAACACCGCCCTGGCGGATCTTCGGGCCATCATCCTCGACGCTGACCAGCTCATCGCCGCGATAGCCTCGGGCCGGCAACGCGGCGCTGCGGACCGGCCGCCCCGGGCAGAGCTGCGCCCGGTGGTCATCAAGGCCGGGCGGCGACTCCAGATCGTCCGGGATGACGGGACGAGACCGACCACGACCAACGTGGCCTGGGGCCCGGACGCGGAGGCCGCAGTCGACGCCCTGCTGGCGGAGCCGTTCGCCTCATGGCATGTCGTCACGCCGACCCAGACCTGCCAGCTCCGGGTGACCAAACGGGGCGCCGCCAGGCTGCACAGAGCGGCCCGCACGGCCGCCGGGGCTGCGGGCTCTGACCCCGGCGACGCCCTCCCTCATGATCGGATCGCGAAGCACCTGCTCGACCCCGGAGATCCGCTGTTCGGCCTCATCGGCGGGACGGCGGCAAAGCGCCGGCAGGTCGACGCGTTCCTGCGCGCGCTGGCCGCGACACTGGGCCAGGGCGATCTCCCGAACCCGCTCACCGTCGTTGACCTTGGTTGCGGCAACGCGTACCTGACCTTCGCTGCCTTTCAGTACCTCTCCCGGCGCGGCGTCGAGGTGAGCGTGACCGGAGTCGATATCCGCGACGATCAGCGGCAACGAAACACGGTGCTGGCGCAGCGGCTCGGCTGCGCCGGCCAGGTCCGGTTCGTCGCAGGCACAATCGCTGACGCTCAGGTCGAGCCGGCCCCTGACATCGTGCTCTCGCTCCACGCCTGCGACACGGCGACCGACGAGGCGCTCGCCAGGGCCGTCGGGTGGGGGTCGCAGTGGATCCTCGCGGCGCCGTGCTGCCATCACGAGATCGCCGAGCAGCTGCGCCAGCCGCGGAACGGGCAGGGCAGCAGGGCTTTGCTGCGGGACGGCATCCTCCGGCAACGGTTCGCAGACGTGCTCACCGACGCGATGCGAGCGGCGCTGCTGCGATCGCACGGGTACCGCGTCGAGGTCGTCGAGTTCGTCGACTCCGCACACACCCCGCGCAACGTTCTGCTCCGGGCGAGGGGGACGGGTCGGCCCGGCCGGCCCGGCGCCGCCAGTGGTGAAATCGGCTCCGACCGCGACGACGACTACCAGGCGCTCGCGACGACCTGGGGCGTGACGCCCATGCTGGCCCGGCTGCTGGACGCTGCCTTACCGGTCCGGCCAGATTAGGGTGGTCTCATGTCTTTCGTCCGGATGGCCCTCACCAACTACCGCTGCTTCGCGGCTCGGCAGGAAATCGAGCTCCGACCGGTCACCGTGGTCCTTGGACGAAACAACTCCGCCGGGATCGGCCGGATCCGGTCAGGCTGGATGGAGGAGCGGTACGAGCAGTTTCGGGCTGCGGCGGCCTGAGTTGACCGTGACGATCGTGACTGCCACCTGCCACCTGCCGCCGAGGCTGGCCGGTCCGTGCAGCAATTCGCGGAGGCGGCTGTCAATCGTCACAGCGTGCTGTACCTCGGGTATTTTGAAAGGCGAGATGGCCCTCTACCCCCGGCATTATGGTCAGTGCGCATCCTTTGTACCCCCCACTTTTTGGTAAGTCAGGTGTAGCGTTGGGTGGTGCGAGACGATGAGCTGCGACGCCAGTTGTCAGGCTCCAATCCGTGGTGGCTGGCTGCGGCGAGCGGGGCGAATCCGGCAGCCTGGGTCGGTGATGACCGCCTCCTCCGCGAGCGCGACCGTCATGACCTTGGATATCGAGCCGATGTTCTCCGTGATGTGGCAACCGACCCGTTGAGCGACGCCCTTGTCCTACTCCAGGGGCCTCGTCGAGTGGGCAAGTCAGTGGTGCTCAAGGACCTCGTTGCCGCCTTGTGCACCCGCCAAGACCTTGATCCGCGTCAGATCATCTATGTGACCTGTGATGCATTCACAGCGCGTGACCTGAGTAGGGCACTGACCCTGGCCAGGGAACTGACCAGATCGGTCGACCGGGCGGGGACGCGGCCAAGGGCCTGGCTGCTGGACGAAATCGGCGCCGTCAGAGGGTGGACGGCGATCCTGAAATCGGCGCGGGACAACTCGCCGGTCGGCGAGGACTGCGTCGTGGCGACCTCGTCGTCGTGGCGCGCGGAAGAGGACGTCGAAGGCCATCTCCTGGCTGGGAGGGCGGGTTCCGGCAGCGGACGTCGGGTGCGCCTGCTGCTGCCCATGACCTTCCGGGACTATCTTGCCGTTGCGCGCCCGAATGTGCCGTTGCTGGAGGTTGTACACCCAGCCGACCTGCAAGGGGCCGCCGTTGCCCAGACGCTGGAAGGGTTACGGTTTGAGATTGACGAGTACGATCTGGCCTGGCAGGCATACCTGACCTGCGGGGGTTTCCCCCGCGCGGTAGCCGGATTCGAGCGCGATGGCGCCGTCGACATGGGCTATCTCAAAGACCTTGCGGCCTGGCTCCGTCGAGATGTGGATCCGGAGGCCCCCGGAGAGTCGATTCCGCTCCTGCTGACCGGGCTGGATCGACGCGCGAGCAGCCCGTTGTCTCGCTCCGCGGTAGCCCGGGAGATGGGGTATCCAAGCCGGGACGTGTTCGACCGACGGCTCAACCGGCTGGTGAGCGCCTTTGCCGGGTTATGGTGTCCGCAGCGCGACGATCGGACCGCCGCAGTCGTTGCGGGAAGCCAGGCGAAGTTCTACCTGACGGACCCGTTGCTCGCGTGGCTCCCCTCTCGGCTGCGGGCCGGGTTGGATGAGCCGGATTTCACCCGGTTGACCGAACAGATGATCGGCGTGAGCCTGGCGCGGGCGATTGATGCGCTTGATGAGGGGCGATGGGTGACCAATGACACCCTTGGCTATGTCAGAACGGGCTCTGGGAACGAGGTGGATCTGGCCCCCGTCAGTGTGCCGACGGCTTCGGGGGTCGCCCGCACCGTTCCGCTGGAGTCGAAGTGGGTCGATCGAGGATGGCGCCCGGAAGCGTTGACGGTGGAGGGGAAGTACGGATGCGGGATTCTTGCCACGAAGACCATCCTTGACATGACCCGTGGCTCCTGGGCTGTTCCTGCGCCACTGCTGTCGATGCTGCTGGCCTGATGCGGTGGCCGCCGGCTTGACCATCACAAGACTGTGCTGGGCGGTGTCGCCTCGGCCAACCACACAGCGGTGGGTGGGGAA
>JAFGOK010000387.1 GCA_016926535.1 Micromonosporaceae bacterium
GGCACGCACGTCAACAGTGGCTGCTGCTTCGACTACGGCAACAGCGAGACCACCCGTAGCGCTGACGCCGCAGGCGCCATGGACGCGATCAACTTCAGCACCCAGTGCTGGTTCGGCGGGTGCTCCGGCACCGGTCCCTGGGTCCAGGCGGACCTCGAGTGGGGCCTGTACTCCGGGGGCAGCCAGTCCTGGAACACCAACCAGCGCGCCTTCACCAGCAAGTTCGTCACCGCCATGCTCAAGAACAACGGCACCACCCGGTTCGCGCTCAAGGGCAGCAACGCCCAGTCGGGCACCCTGGCAACGCTGTGGGACGGGGCACTGCCCGGCGGGTACAGCCCCATGCGCAAGCAGGGAGCGATCATCCTTGGCAGCGGGGGCGACTGCTGCAAACCGAATGGCGGCGCCAACCTCAGCGCCGGCACCTTCTACGAGGGCGCCATGGTCGCTGGATACCCGACCGACGCCACCGAGGCAGCGGTCCAGGCCAGCATCGTGGCCGCCGGCTACCGCTGATCCGTCCTCACGGGTGGTCGGCCGGCCGGCTGTCACCTGGTCTCCGGCCGCCCACCCGGGTCCACCTGCGGACGGCGCGAGAACGAACCACCCACCTAGGGGCATCCGTTGTGGAATCAGCCGTTCACCTCGTCAGAGTCGGCCAGCTGCCTGAGAACATCGTCGACGGTCACCGATCCAGACAGCAGTTGTTGGGATAGCCGACCCAGCAGCTCCTGGGTCTTGGACGACAGCGCGACGTGCAGGGCGGGCCTGCCGCTGGGAACCGCGGCGACGATCCGGGCGACCGCAGGTCCGGCATCGGCGGTGGACACCGTCGTGTCGGAGACGATCGCCCCTGCTCCGGTATAGAAAGCTTGCAGCGCGCTCGTCGAGGTCAGGGATCGGATGAGATCGGCTGCGGTGTCCGGAGCCTTCGTCCACTTCGCCACGCCGTAGCCGATGCCGCCGTCGTAGGGCAGAGTGGGGACTGCGGTCGCCGTGACCTTCGGAGTGACCATGACACCGACGTTGTCGGCGCCGAGGAACTGGCCGAAGTCCTTCCAGTGCCCCACATCCGACATGAGGCCGATCATGTTTGCTGCCTTGCCGGACTCGAAGGTGGAGAAGGCGTCGTTGAACAGCGCTGTGGAGTTGGCGCCCTTGGTGTTCAGACCCCGATCGTCGGCCTGCTTCCAGAGCTCGAAGAGCGTCCTGACGTCGGCGGCGGTCCAGTCCCGCCGACCGGCGATCCAAGCGTCGTACTCGGCCGGCGTGAGGACGCCGGAGCCTAGGCCGGAGAGGAAGAACTGGATTCCGTATCCTTCCTTGTTGCCCACCGAGATGCACGAGGCACCAGTGGCCTTGGTGATGGTGGTGCAGTTGCTGACGAAGGCGTCCCATGTGGTCGGTGGGTTGTCCGGGTCGAGTCCGGCCTTCTTGTAGATGGCCTTGTTGTAGTAGATCGGGTGCCCCTGGAGCGTCACGGGTGCGGCATAGGTCTTGCCGTCCTTCCCGAACGCATCCCACCCGGCCAGGCGCTTGGTGTCCTCATCGAGGTACCGGTCGAGAGGGAGTAGCGCGTCGACCCGGTCACGGATCTGGCCGCCGCCGTTGAACATGATGACATCGGGGCCCTTCCCGGACTGAATCGCGGCTCCGAGCAGGGTGTAGTACTGCTCGTAGGGTTGGGCCACGAAGTCCACCCTGATGTCTGGGTGCTTCTTGGCAAAGTCCGCCTTGGCCTGCTGCACGTACTTGGCGGTCACCTTGTCGCTGGACTTCCAGTCCCAGACCACGAGCGTGTCGGTGCCACCGCCGGAACCGGCGTTCGACGAGCCCGTGGCACTGCCACATCCTGTCACGGCTAGCGTCGCCGCCAGGGCGACCGGCCAGAACCTTCGCTGTGTCATGGCTGCTCACCTGTCATGAGGGCCGCTGATCGGCCAGTGCCGGCGAGATGCCGGCAACATAATTCGTATGATGTTTATTTGTCAATGGGGATCGATGCCTGGAATCGTGCGTCAGGGCCCGCCATACCGGCAGCGGGTGGTGCTGTCTGGGGGCAACCGTTGCAGCCAACGGGCGCAGCCGGGTCAGCGACCCAGCCAGCCACCGTCGACCGGGAGCACGACCCCGTTGACGTAGTCTGAGGCCGCAGAGGCCAGGAACACGGTGGCCCCCGCGAGGTCGTCAGGGCGTCCCCACCGCCTGGCCGGGATCCGGTCAAGGATCGACCGGCTGCGCGCTGGGTCGTCCTGGAGCGCCTGGGTGTTGTCCGTGGCGATGTATCCCGGGGCGATGGCGTTCACGTTCACCCCGAGCGGTGCCCACTCGTTGGACAGCGCCTTCGTGAGCCCTGCGATGGCGGATTTCGCTGCGGTGTAGGCCGCTACGTTGATCCCGCCCTGGAAACTCAGCAATGATGCGGTGAAAAGGATCTTCCCGTGACCTCGGCGGATCATCGCCCGCCCGATCCTGCGCGTGAGTACGAACTGGTTCGACAGATCGACCTCGAGCACCCGGTCCCACATGTCGTCTGAGTACTCGACGGCTGGCGCACGGGCGATCGTGCCAGCGTTGTTGACCAGGATGTCCACCGGGCGGTCCAGAGTGCACAACCGCTCGGCGAGCGCGTCGACGGCCCGCCGGTCGGCGAAGTCCGCCCGGTGGGCGGTGAACGAGCGGCCGGCGGCCGAGACCCGCCGCTGTACTTCGCTACCCTCGGCCTCCAGATGCGCCGATACGCCGACGATGTCCGCGCCGGCGGTCGCCAGTGCTGACGCCATCGCCAGCCCGATCCCGCGCCGGGCGCCGGTCACAACAGCCAGTCGGCCGGTCAGGTCGAACATGGCGTGCCCGACACCCGCCGCCGGACCATCGACAGAAGGGCTCATGCCCACATTCGTCATCGTGTCTCCCTCAGCCATCGGATCCGCACTTCACCAGTACCTTCATCACGCCTTGACCGGATTCGAGGCAACGGAAGGCGGCCTCGGCCGTGTCGAGCGGTTCGATCCGTGAGATGAGCGTCTCGGTCGGGATCCCCCCGCCCGCAACGAGTTCCACCGCCCGTTCGAAGTCCGGTCGCTGGTAGACCCGGGCGCCGGCCAGCGTCAGCTCCCGCCAGAACACCCGATGCAGGTCGATCTCCCTGCGCGGTGGGTGAATGCCTACGACGACGAGGCGGCCCCGGACAGCAAGCGACCGCAGCGCGAAGTCCAGCCCAGCCTGTGAGCTCGACACTTCGAAGGCCACCGCCGCGCCCGCGCCAGCCGCCCAGTCGTCCACCTGATCGACGGCGCCCGGCGCCGCCGGGTCCAGAACGTCGAAGCCGAGCCGCGCGGCGGTCTCTCGTCGAAGCCAGTCGATCTCAGTCACCAGCACCCGTGCTCCCTCGATCCGAGCGACGCACGCGATGAGCAGCCCGATCGGCCCGGCGCCGACGACGACTGCGGCCTCTCCCGGGACGAGTTCGGCCCGACGCACGTCGTGGACGGCGACGGCGGTCGGTTCCACCAGGGCCGCAGGCGCCAGCGGCAGGGTCTTCGGCAGCCTGACCAGGAGCGCGGCCGGGACGTTCCAACGCTGCTGCAGTGCACCCGGCGAGTCGATCCCGACGAAGTTCAGCTGCTGACAGATGTGGCTGTTTCCGGACTGGCACGCGGGGCATGACCCACACCAACACAGCGGCATCACCGTGACCGGATCGCCGACAGCCCACCCGGTGACCCCCGCACCGAGCCCTGCGATCCGGCCTGACATCTCGTGCCCAAGGATGGCTGGAACGCTCACCCGGGTGTCCATCGCCCCATGCAGCACATGCAGATCAGTGCCACAGATGCCGGTGTAGGCAACGGCGATCTGCACCTCGGCTGCTGCCGGCGGACTGGCCTCGACTTCCACGACCGCGATGGCGCCCCGCCCCACGTACTTGGCCGCGTACATCAGTGCTCCTTCCCTCCTGGTCTGGCTCGCCGCTGCGGCAGGTCGGCACCAGGAGCCTTCCCACCTTTGTGGACACGACGATCTCCTCGGGGGGCAGCGTCTGGAGCACCGCCCCGAGCAGGCGCTCGGACAGGCCGAGACCGTAGTGCGGGGCCGTGTCGAAGTACCGCACCCCGGCGTCCCAGGCGGCGCGCACCGCACCCAGCGCATCGTCGTCCGTGGTCGCCCGGTAGAGGTTGCCGATCTGGGATCCACCAAATCCGAGTTCGGTCAGTTGGAGGGAGCCATTCGGCAGGCTGCGGCGTTTCACGGCGTGCCGGAGGAAGCGGTGGCCGTAGCCAGATTCGGACGGCTGCTCGA
>JAFGOK010000388.1 GCA_016926535.1 Micromonosporaceae bacterium
CCGACGGTTGGGCCGCTCGCCGCGCTGTGCCGGGTCAGGGATCCGCTGGTCTGGAAGCGATCGACGGCCCTATGCGTTCGGCAGGGCCGCGATCTGCGCGCCCACCCGCTCAATCTCCGACTCAGCTGCCGCCAGTCGATTCTTGATCTTGTCAACGACCGCCGTGGGAGCCTTACTCGTGAAGGCCTCGTTACCGAGCTTCGCCCGGCATCCGGCTGATTCCTTCTCCGCCGCCGCCAGATCCTTGGCCAGGCGCGCTCGCTCCGCCTCGATGTCGATCGCCCCGCTGGTGTCCAGCGCGACCGCGACCCCTCCCGCGACCGTCAGGGTCGCGGTTGCCCGGAACGACTCACCCGGCTCTTCCAGCCGCACCAGCGACCGCATCAGCGGCTCATGGGCCGCGAGCCCACCGCCCTGAAGCCCATCGATCCGGGCGGCCACTCGCTGCCCCGGGCGAAGGCCCTGGTCGGCCCGGAAGCGGCGGACCTCAGTCACCACCCGTTGCAGGAAGGCAACCTCGCGCTCTGCCCCCGCATCGGCGAAGCTGGCGTCCGCTGCCGGCCACGCCGCGACAACGACGGACTCCCCGCCGGTCAGGACGGTCCACAGCTCTTCGGTCACGAACGGAATCAGCGGATGTAGCAGCCGCAGCAACTGGTCAAGCACGTGGCCGAGCACTCGCCGGGTCCGCCGTGCCGCCTCGGGATCCGCTCCCTGCGCCAGCACCGGTTTGGTGAGCTCCAGGTACCAGTCGCAGACGTCGTCCCAGGCGAAGTGATACAGCGTCTCGCAGACCTTGGCCAGCTCATACGCCTCGAACTGCTGATCGCACTCGGCGATGACCTCGTGCAGCCGGGACAGGATCCAGCGGTCGATCGTCGAGAGCTCCGCAGGGGAGGGCAGGTCACCGGCCGTCGTCGCGCCGCTCATCAGCGCGTACCTTGTGGCGTTCCACAGCTTGTTGCAGAAGTTCCGCGACCCCTGGCACCATTCCTCGTTGATCGGCACGTCAGAGCCGGGATTCGCACCCCGGGCAAGGGTGAAACGCGTCGCGTCGGCGCCGAACCGGTCAATCCAGTCCAGCGGGTCGACAGCATTCCCACCAGATTTCGACATCTTCTTGCCGAACTGGTCGCGCACCATCCCGTGCAGCAGCACGACATCGAACGGCTGCTGACGATCCGCCGGACGATCAGACATCGCGTACAGCCCGAACATCATCATCCTGGCGACCCAGAAGAACAGGATGTCGTACGCGGTGACCAGCACGCTGGTCGGATAGAAGCGTTCAAGGTCCTCCGTGGCGTCAGGCCAGCCCAGGGTCGAGCAGGGCCACAGGGCAGAGGAGAACCAGGTATCAAGAACGTCCTCGTCCTGGCGCCACCCTGCGCCGCTCGGCGGTTCCTCGTCCGGGCCGACGCAGATCACCTCTCCTGCGGGCCCGTACCACACCGGGATCCGATGGCCCCACCACAGCTGCCGTGAGATGCACCAGTCGTGCATGTCGTCAACCCACGCGAAGTACCGCTTGGCCAACTCCGGTGGCTCGATCCGGACCCGGCCGTCCCGCACCGCGTCTCCAGCGGCCTTGGCCAGTGGCCCGGTCTTGACGAACCACTGCAACGACAGCCGGGGCTCCACGGTGGTCCCACAGCGCGAGCAGTGCCCGACGGCATGCAGATACGGCCGCTTCTCCGCGACGATCCGTCCCTGCTGTCGCAGAGCCGCGACAACAGCCGGTCGCGCCTCATACCGGTCGAGCCCCTCGAAAGGACCATGCACTGTGACGACGCCGTGCTCGTCCAGGATCGTGATCGACGGCAGCTTGTGTCGCTGGCCGATCTCAAAGTCATTGGGGTCGTGCGCTGGGGTCACCTTGACCGCCCCAGTGCCGAACGTCGGGTCGACATGGTGGTCGGCGATGATCGGAATGCGCCGGTTGGTCAGCGGGAGCTCGACCTCCGTGCCAACCAGATGCCGGTAACGCTCATCGCTTGGATGCACCGCGACCGCCGTGTCTCCGAGCATGGTCTCGGCCCGGGTCGTCGCGACCACGATCCTGGCCTCGCCGTCGCCATAGCGGATCGAGACGAGTTCTCCCTCGTCATCGCTGTGCTCGACCTCAATGTCCGACAGCGCGGTGTGACATCGGGGGCACCAGTTGGTGATTCGCTCAGCGCGGTGGATCAAGCTGTCGTCGAACAGGCGCTTGAAGATGGTCACCACAGCGCGGCTGAGACCAGCGTCCATGGTGAACCGTTCCCGGCTCCAGTCGACGCTGTCGCCGAGACGACGCATCTGCCCGAGAATCGCCCCGCCGGATTTGGCCTTCCATTCCCATACCCGCTCGATGAACCGCTCACGGCCCAGATCGTGGCGTGACAGGCCCTCAGAGGCCAGCTGACGCTCCACGACGTTCTGGGTCGCGATCCCAGCATGATCCGTCCCAGGCAACCACAGCGCCTCGTAGCCTTGCATCCGCTTCCGGCGAATCAGGGCATCCTGCATCGTATGGTCGAGGGCGTGTCCGATATGCAAAACGCCCGTCACGTTCGGCGGTGGAATCACGATCGTGAATGGCGGCTTGTCGCTCTTCGCGTTCGCCTCGAACAGGCCCGCCGCTACCCACTGCTCGTAACGCCGCTGCTCTACCGTCTTGGCCGAGTACTGCGCCGGCAACTCGGTCGTGCGGGGGTCAACTCCTGCGGTACGGGCTGTTTCTGTCACAGGACGAGTCTATGACTGCCACGCGCGCGGGCCGTCAGGGCACTCCTCCACGGCGCTCCTCCACGGTCCCCAAGCCAGGCATACGAGCCGGTCAGTGCCGGTCGACTCCAATGGGCACAAGTGTGGGGGCCATCCTTGTTCAGGATGGCCCCCACATCAAAGAAGTCCGGCGGTGTCCTACTCTCCCACACCCTCCCG
>JAFGOK010000389.1 GCA_016926535.1 Micromonosporaceae bacterium
TCCTGCTCTGCTGACCGGCAGGCCGTCGCGAAGATCACCGCGGATGGTGCCTTCCTGGAACGCCTGGAGACCGATCCCGCCAGGTACTTGCCGGATACGGCGGAGTCGGACCTAGAGGGCGAGGTTGTGTGCATCGATCTCAATCGACCGATGACCGAGATCCGGGCTGAGCTTTCGAAGTACCCAGTCAGGACTCGCCTCTCGCTGAGCGGTCCCATGGTCGTCGCAAGGGACATCGCGCACGCGAAGATCGCTGAGCGGCTGGATGCGGGAGAGCCCATGCCGCAGTACCTGCGTGACCATCCTGTCTACTACGCGGGTCCGGCGAAAACCCCCGAGGGGTATGCTTCCGGGTCATTCGGCCCGACGACGGCGGGCCGAATGGACTCCTACGTCGGGCGGTTCCAGGATGCCGGGGGCTCCCTGGTCATGGTCGCCAAGGGGAACCGGTCCCAGGAGGTCACGGACGCCTGCCAGCGCCACGGCGGGTTCTACCTGGGGTCCATCGGAGGGCCGGCGGCCCGGCTGGCCCAGGACTGCATCACCCACGTCGAGGTGCTGGAGTACCCGGAGCTGGGGATGGAAGCTATCTGGAAGATCGAGGTCGTTGATTTCCCGGCGTTCATCATCGTTGACGACAAGGGGAATGACTTCTTCGCGGAGATCTCGAAGCCAGCGCTGACCATCGGCCGGCGCTGATCATCGGCCGGGGTCGACCATCGGCCGACGCTGATCCCGTACAACGACGGGGTCGCCGAGATCTTGCGGTGTTCATTCATCTGCCGCAAGCAATGGCGATGCTGCGGTGTTTTGTGCTGCTCAGGGGTGCTGCCGGCGGATGGTGGCGCCCCTGAGGACCATGGCGAGGCGTCTGAAGACAACGTGCAATCTGCCATGTTGCTACTTGTAGCCTTCCGATTGGGAAGAGTGCAGGTCCATACTTGCATTGCGGTTCGATAACGCAGGGGTGACTCGCGAATGATGGGTACCCGGCCGTCACCGGGTGCTCAGCTTGCCTCATGCCGACTATCGGCGGACGGGGCTCGCCTCGGCTCTGCGGGCGGAGGCGGGAGGTGCTCCAAATGCCGGTCGTGGCCCGACTCTCCTCCTCCAGCGACCGATCGAACGGAGGAGGAAGGAGCAATGCGACTCTACTACCGTAGCCCGGAGGCATTGATCACCGACGAGGCATTCGAGGTGCTTGTCCCCTATCCGCAACGATTCAGGGTTAAGGATCTCACTCGGCTCCATGTTGTTCGGCATCCTCGGGATCGGACGGTGACCGCTTCGATCCATGCCGCAACCGGTGCGCTGGTCATCGTCGGGTTGAGCCTGCCGTCAATCCACTCGGCGGAAGCATGGCTGATCGCGGTCCTGCTCATAGGGACCCCATCGCTGGTCAGCGGCGCCTGCATGCACATCCGTCCTCGGGCGCAGGAGCTGCGGGCCAGCTACCACAACCACGACGTCTCGCTGTTCACCTCGGACGACGCAAGGGTCTTCGGGCAGGTCCAGCGGGCGCTGATTCGGGCTCGGGAAGGGTGCGACCAGGGGAGAGGGGCGGCACATCGCTGATTCGGGTACCAGACCCGGACAAACATGCGTAGGCTCACTGCCGTACCGCAAGAAGGAACGTACCTGCCTGCCGCTTCGCAGTTGGCGACCCTGCGGGCACGGTGCGCACGGGCTTGCGAGAGGGGAGTCATGGCCTCAGACGAGTCGCCGGCAGGCGCGAGACACCGAGTGCGCAGTGCCCTCCGGGTCGCTCGCGATGACAGAGGACTGACCCAGTCACAGGTTGCCGAGGCGATGGAATGGTCGCTGTCGAAGATCATGAGGATCGAGAGCGGTGAGGTGACGGTCTCCCCTACGGATCTTCGCCGTCTGCTGCCGTATCTCGGCATCGCTGAGCATGATCGGATCGAGCAACTTGTCTCCAGCGCGAAGGCCTCGCGCAGCCGGAAAGCCTGGTGGGCTGATCCGAAGTACCGGAACGATTGGTCGCACCACCTGCGGATGCTGGTTCAGTACGAGGCCGAGGCCGTCGCATTGCGGCATTTCAGTGTCATGCTCATTCCTGGCCTGCTGCAGATCCCGGAATATGCCGCGACCGTGATGCGAGGACTGAGCGACGCGTTCTCGCTGGCCGAACATCAGACCAGGTTGGATTTCCGACTGCGACGCCAGCAGGAAATGTTATCCCGGGAGGATTTTCCCAGCATCCTGGTGTTGCTTGACGAGAGCGTTCTCTACCGGGAGGTCGGTGGCCCGGACGTAATGGCCCGCCAGCTTGAGGAATTGCTTCGCTACATGAAGCGGGGCGCGGTGATGGTCAGGATACTACCGTTCGCGAAAGCCGCCCCGGTCGCCCTGCTTGGGCCATTCATTATTGTAGACCTCCAGGATCTGAAGAGTGTCTTTCTCTACCGGGAAAGCCACACGGGGGACGGCTCCACAGAAGATCCTAGTGTCGTTAGCCAGCACCGTCACATGTTCGACCGGATGTGGGACCTGGCCATTGATGAGGAGGCCTCTGCGGCGCTGATCTCGCGGAGGGTCAAGGAGATGTTCGCGACGGTCCGTTGTCGAGAGTGAAGCCGCAACGGCCGGTGGCCGGGTGAACAGCACATCGCAGACTGCGGATGACACGTGCCGGTCATCGTAAATGATATTCGAAAGAGGTTCAGGATACTGTGAAACAATACCCGAAGGAATTGGCGTTTCGGAAGAGCAGTTATTGCGAGAGCGGTGCGTGTGTCGAAGTCGGCGGTTCGGCAGCATTCGCTTTCGTTCGTGACTCGAAGGATCCCGGTGGCCCAGCGCTGGCGATATCCCGGGGTGGATGGGATCAGTTCATGGCCAGTATCAGGACCGGACGCCTCGGATAGGTTCTGCTGCGAAGGGTGCCGATCATGATCGGCACCCTTCGGGGGAGGGCGCCTGGGCACGGTGTGGTGATGCCGGCAACAACACGATTGGCCCGTGGCGGAATCGACCGGACCGGACGGCTCGACCGGAAGGCCGGCGACTACCCTGGCAAGGGTGACGCTGCGCTTGTATGACACCGCGACCCGATCGGTGCGGGACTTCGTCCCGAAGAGACCTGGCGA
>JAFGOK010000390.1 GCA_016926535.1 Micromonosporaceae bacterium
GACCCCGCGGCACCACCGGGAGCCGACCCCGCGGCACCACCGGGAGCCGACCCCGCGGCACCACCGGGAGCCGACCCCGCGGCACCATGGGGCACCACTGGCATGTGCCGGCCGTCCACCCGCACCACCGCCCGGACAGGTCCGGACTGCTCGACGGTGACCGTTGCGATGTCGCCCCGCAGTTCCCAACGGTCGACCGAACCGGCGCCGTCCAGGGCCGGCTGATCCTGCCACAGGCTCACCAGACGCACGTCGCGGACGATCTCGCGGTCCTCGCGCCTCGCGGAGCGCACCAGAATGGCCCCGCTCCGCGGAACCACCCACTCAACGACCCCGGTGTCGACGACGACCTCGTGCTGGCCCGCGGCGATCCGCACCTCCGGGACCGATCCGGGGCCTTCCCCCGAAGTCAGACCCGGAACCAGGGTGTACGCCTCCGCGACGGTGTCCTTCGGGCCGAGGGCGTGGGCCGACCACTTCACGGAGCCATCCGGCCAGGTCGCGGTCACCCAGCTCTGCACGCGCACCGCTGCCGCCCCGCCGGGGCTGGTGCTGGTACCACCGGTACCAGCCAGGAGCTCGAAGTCCTCTCCGGCCGCAACGGTCCCCCGCGGCCACGGCACGCCCCAGGTCACCCCGGTCCGCCTCGGCCTGGTGAGCCACCGGACAGCCGTCGATCGGTGGTCGATCATCGGAGCATTGCCTCCCTAGTACTGGTGGTCTCCATCGACTCAGCCCTTGACCGAGCCGATGAGCATGCCCTTGGCGAAGTGCTTCTGGAGGAACGGGTAGAGCATGAGGATCGGAACGGTGGCGATGACGATGACGGAGAACTTCAACCCCTGTTCCGGCGGCTGGTAGTCCGGGTCGAGCTGGCCCAGCGTGTTGGCCAGGTCAGAGGAGACCGTCACCTGCCGCACGAACATCTGGAGGGTCCACTTCTCCGAATCGCTGATATACAGCAGCGGGGACATGAAGTCGTTCCAGATGGCCACGGCGTAGAACAACCCCATGGTCGCCAGGATCGGCTTGGACAGCGGGAGCACCACCCGCCAGAACACCCCTAGCTCGCTACACCCGTCAACCATGGCCGCCTCCTGGAGCTCCTCGGGGAGTTCCTGGAAAAAATTCTTGACGATGATCAGGTAGAAAGGATTGATCGCCAGCGGCAGGATGAGCGCCCAGTACGTGTCAAGGAGCCCCAACTCTCGCACGATCAGGTAGGTGGGGATGAGCCCGCCACTGAACACCATTGTGAAGACAATGAGGTTGAGGAACAGGTTGCGCCCCGGCAGGTTCCGCCGGGACAGCGGGTAAGCCATCGTGAACGTCAGCAGGACCTGGACCACCATGCCCACGGCGGTGACACCGATGGTCACCAGCAGGCTGCGCACGAAGGTATCGGTCGAAAAAATGTACTCGTAGGTGTGCGTGACGACCTCTCGGGGCCAGAGAAAGAACGCCCGCTCCGTCAGCTCCGATTCTTTGGCGAACGACCCCGCGGTGACATAGACGAACGGCAGCACGGTCACAACCGCCAGAGCCACCAGAACGAGGGTGTTGATCGTGTCGAAGATCCGGTCGCCCACTGTAGTCTTGCCGCGCATGGCTGGTCCCCCTAGAACAGACCGGTTTCGTTGAACCGGCGGGCCAGCCAGTTCGCGCCGTAGATGAGGATGATGCCGACGAGGGCCTTGAACAGGCCAATGGCGGTGGAGTAGCTATACGCACCCTGGGTAATCCCGAGGAAGTACACATAGGTGTCAAAGACTTCTGCCACCGAGCGATTCAGCGAGTTGGTCAGCAGGTAGATCTGCTCGAATCCGGTGTCGAGCACGTGGCCGCACATCAGGATGGCCATGATGACGATGGTCGAGCGGATCGCCGGCAGGGTGATGTGCCACATCTGCCGCAGCCGGTTGGCGCCGTCCATCCTCGCCGCCTCATACAGGTTCGGATCGACCCCGGCGAGCGCGGCCAGGTAGATGATGGTGCCCCACCCCGTCGACCGCCACAGCGACTGGAGCACAATCAGCGGGCGGAACCAGTCGGGGTCGGCCAGAAAATTGAACCGCTGGCCGAACAGCGAGTTCATCAGGTGCGTCACCGGCCCTGTGTCCAGCGCGAACAGCAGGTAGGTCAGCGCCGCGACAATGGTCCAGGACAGGAAATGCGGGATGTAGATCGCCGACTGGATGGCCCGCTTGAGCACCGACAGGCGCAGCTCGTTCAGCAGGAGCGCGACGATGATCGGCGCGGGAAAGATGAACAGGGCGTTGAGCAGCGCCAGCATCAGGGTATTGCCGAGGATCCGGAGGAAGTCCGGCCCCGAAAACAGCGCCTCGAAGTGCTTCAGCCCCACCCACGGGCTGCCGGAAAAGCCGAGGAACGGCAGGTAGTCCTGGAACGCGATCGTCACGCCGTACATCGGGGCGTACTTGAAGACCGCGAAGTAGGCCAGGCCCGGCAGCAGCAGCGCGAACAGCCAGCGATAGCGAACAATCCGGCCACGCAGGGGGGCCCGCGACATCTCCACCACGGCGATCTCCTTTGACGCGTACGTGCTGTTCGGGTTGGGCCACCCCGGGCCCGGGGTGGCCCAACCCGAACCCCACCACTACTTGATCTTGGCGTACTGCTCGTTCATCTCGGCCGCGATCTGCTTGCCGCCCTCGGCGTACCAGCGCTGGATCTCGGCTTTGAGCCCGTCCTCGTCGAGCTGACCGGCCAGGTACTTGATCCGGGCGTCAGCGACGATCTGGTCGAGCTGGGCACCCTTTTCCGTCTGAGTCTTGGAGACGATCGACTGGGTCGGGTTGTGCACCGCGGTCGTCAGATCGCCCTCATGGATCTTCAGCCGCCGCTCGCACACCTCGCGCTCCATCTCCCCGGCGGGAAGCGGCAGGTAGGCCAGCCATCCGTTGGAGGCGGTGCCAAGCTGACCAAAGGACATCACGTCGTTGGTGATGGTCTTGATCGTGGCGTCCTGCGTCGTCAGACCGACGGCGTAGCCGTCCTGCACGGTGAAGTTGCGGCCCTCAAAGCCGTTGTTGAGCAGGATCTGGCCCTC
>JAFGOK010000391.1 GCA_016926535.1 Micromonosporaceae bacterium
CCAGCGAAGAAGTACCGGAAGCATTGTGGAACGTGACGCCCGCCATTCCATCCCAAATGGTCAACGGAATGCGACCTGTCGTCTGCGAACCGTATCGGGTAGGTTCGCAGCAGAAGCAAGGGCGAGGGAGGCTGCGATGCGCTCGCGGCGGGTCGTCGCGGCGGTGTTCGTCGGGGCCATTGTCTGCGGGATCGCTCCGCCGTGCCCGGTACTCGCCGCGGGTGGTTCACTGACCGGCGTCATCCCTTTGACCGGGTCGAGAGACTGGGCTCCTGTCTTCGCCAGTGATTTCTCCGGGATGATGCTGCCAGCGGTATGCCAGGCGTACAACGGTTCGCGCAGCGGACAGACCGCGGCGACGTTCCGACCGGACGAGGTCCAGCTTTCCGGCGGCATGCTTCGTCTGAGCCTGCGACGACGGGATTTCGCCGACCGTCCCTATACGGCCGGGGGCTTGGGATGCACGGGGCTCGCCCAGCGTTACGGCAAATATGTATATCGGGCGCGAGTAGCGCCGGCTTCCGGAGCCGACTCGTTTGTAACACTCATGCCGGATGACGATTTGACGACTGAAACCACCCTTGTTGAGGCATTTTCTGAGCCCGGCCGCCCGAGCACCTCCGCTCGGGCGCATGTCTCGAACGCCTACGGGGAGGGCTCCGTTCGAAAGGACATCCACGGGCTGCCGGTCGACGGCTTTCACGAGTACCAGATCGAGTGGTCCCCGAACGGGCTGCGCGTCCTGATCGATCGAAGACTGGCATTCGTCGACTCCAACGCATCCGCGAAGTACCGCTGGCCGGGGTTCGCGGTGAGTACCGATGGCCAGGAGTCCGGCCTGCCGAATCAGGACGATCTCCCAACCGAATTCTTGATCGACTGGGTGCGGGTCTACGCGTACGCGCCAGGAAGCGGAGATGAGATCCCGACAACGGAGGATTCCGAAGCGGTATCCGAGGGCTCGGGCTCTTCGAGCTCTCAAACCGCCTCAGACTCGGATTCCCATCCCTCCGCTTCGACAGTGCTGGCTGTCATCGCGATCGGGCTGGTCCTCAGCGTTGTCATCGTCTTTGTCATCGTGGCCTTCGGACTGCCGACCCGGCTGCGCCGCGGCCGATAGGCCAATCGGGGCGACCAGCGCGACCGGGCGTTCTGCGTGGTTGCCGCCACCGACCCATCCAAATCTGACGTTGCCGGTCGGCCTCCGGACGCGTGTCATAGCTCTCAGCTGGAATCCCAGATTCTGGCCGAACCGACGGAATCAACCTTGTCCAGGGACTGTTGTGCCAGACGCGGTACAGGGGAGCCGGTTTGGGGCGGACCCGATGGGGCAATCAACAGCCGGGGAGGGCCCAAGGTGCAGAACGTGACACTCGACCACCGGACCGAGGCGATCGCCGAAGAGCGCGATCTCGTCGGCGTATATTTGCATGAGATCTCTCGTACTCCGCTACTCAACGCGGAGCAAGAGGTTGATCTCGCAAAGGCCGTCGAGGCGGGGTTGTACGCCGAACACCTGCTCAGGGGCGGCCGCATACCCGAGGGTGCCGACGCCGATGAGCTCAGGGAACTCATCGTTACCGGTCGGATGGCGAAAGACCAGTTCATCCGGGCGAACTTGCGGCTCGTCGTTTCCATCGCGAGGCGCTATGTCCGGTCTGGTATGCCGATGCTGGATCTGATCCAAGAGGGCAACACCGGCCTGGTCCGCGCGGTCGAGAAGTTCGACTACCTCCGGGGGTACAAGTTCTCGACCTATGCGACCTGGTGGATCCGGCAGGCCATCAGCCGTGCGATCGCCCAGCAGGAGCGGACGGTCCGCCTGCCGGTGCACCTGGTCGAGGACGTCAACCGGATGCGTAGCGTCGCCAGGCAGCTGACCCGAGAGCTCGGCAATGATCCAGAGCCGGAGCAACTCGCGTCCGCGCTGGGAGTGCCGGTCGAACGAGTCCAGGAGCTCAAGCGCTGGTCCCAGGACACGGTGTCACTGGATACCCCGATCGGGGACGAGGGGGACACCAACCTCGGCGATCTTGTCGCCGACTCCGATGTCCCCTCTCCGGAGGATCTCGTCTTGGCCTCGATGGAGCGCAAACGCATCGACGGCCTCATCGACCATCTTGACGACCGTTCCGCAGGGATTGTGCGGGCCCGCTACGGCTTGACGGATGGCAGGGAACACTCGCTGACCGAGGTGGCCCTCCAGTTCTCACTGTCCCGGGAGCGGATCCGTCAACTGGAGATCCAGGCGTTGGGGCGGCTGCGGGAGCTGGCGAGAGAAGAGGGCCTGGTCGCGGCGTAGCTGCTTAGCGTGGTCGGCCGTATCCGTAGGGAGACATGATGTCGACATCGGCAACTCGCACCACGTCGCCGGTGTGTGGGGCATGGATGATATTCCCATTACCGACGTAGATCCCCACATGGCCGAGGCTGCGATAAAACACCAGATCGCCAGGTTGGAGCGAGCCTCGCTGGATATGGGCCACCTTGCCCCACTGTTGCTTCGCGTTGTGCGGGAGGGAGACTCCCGCACGAGACCATGCCGCCATGGTCAGGCCGGAGCAGTCGTAGCCGCTCGGCCCATCGGCTCCCCATACGTAGGGCTTGCCGAGTTGGGCGTATGCAAATGAGACTGCCTTTCCGGCCGCTCCGGACACCGCTGGCGTCTTCGTTCCCCTGGACACGTCCGACGAGACCGGCGGTGTGCTGACCTTGCGTTTGAGTGTTTCCAGGTCCCGGATGTTGCCCTCAATGGTCGTCTTGCGGTCGGCGAGTTGCCGCTGCTGGGTAGTCTGGTCGGCCATCAACGTGGCATAGCGGTCGTTCTCCTGCTCGAGGTCGGCCCTGAGCTGGTTGTAACTTGCGATGTCACGTTGCTGGGAGCGGGTGATGTGCTTCAGCGTCGTCATCTGGTCCAGCAAACCGTCAGCTGATCCGGCGCCGAGGATGATGGAGACGGTTCTCAGATTGCCAGATCCCCGGTAAGCGGCCGTGACGACGGTTTGAACATCGCTTTCCACTTCAGTTATCTGTTCTGTGATTGTCTTGATACGGGCCGCAACATCGGCCACCTTGGATTGTGTGGTCTTGATGTCCTCATTGATGCCGTTGTACGCCTCAATGACATCTTCCAGCTCGTTCGAGGCCTTTTCGATTTGCGACTGAACTTCGGCTGGTGTCGGATCGGCATGTGCGGCGCACGCGGGTACCAATGTCGCCAGTGCGCTGGCTCCGATCACGAGAGCGCGCAGTAGCGTTCCAGGAACGCGCAAGAGGAACCCCTCTTCCCAGAACCGCCTACCGGGTTAGCTGACGGATTCGGGCTGGAAGGGTTGCCCTACCGCAGGGATGGCATCGGTGGAGCCGGCATGACATCCCGCGCGGATTCACCCCAGAGCAGGTTGAGTAGATACAACCGCTCGGTGGTTCCCCGGTTCGTTGACGTCGACGGCGGTCGTCGATGGTGTGACGATTCGGCGGCGCTCGCTCGGTGCCACCCCGGCTGGGCGGCGGACTGCCGAACGGGCAGTTCCAAACCTAGCGGCAGGTTCGGAATACCGGAAGAGCCAGCAAGGGGAAATGGGCAGTATGTGGTGATTCGGCAGCTCAGAACATATCGAACATTGAGTTTCTACCCTGGCTTGTGTGCTCGTGTGGGTGACCTCCTCGGGTCCGAGGGGGTGACAACTCGGGTGCGATACCTCAGGGCGGGAGACGATTGTCCATGGCGCCTTCGCCCGTTCGGATGAACACGGCCCAATGTGCATGGTATTCAGAATTCACTCACGGCGCGATAGCGGTATATTTGCTGACATTCTTCGCCTCAGCGGGCTCTCACTCAGCCACCTGTCACATTGCGCGCTTCCATATATCCATGTGGCCTCGCACAATGGGTGTAACGACGACGATGGAG
>JAFGOK010000060.1 GCA_016926535.1 Micromonosporaceae bacterium
ACCGGCAAGCCAGAGTGTGGACGATCGCAGGCACACGCCGGAAGCACCGAGAGCGCAAGTCCGTGGGACAGAGCGGGGAAACGTGATTGGAGGGAGGGCTCGAACCGAGCGGGTCTTCCCGGGCTCGAACCGAGCAGGCCATTGCATCCACTGCCCGAACCCATCACCGTTCCGGCGAACACCACCCGCCTGGACATTCGCAGACGTGATCGCCTGGGCGGTCTCCTCCATGAATACGAGCATGCCGCTTGAACAGGGCGGGTGAAGCTTTCGGCACCCGCAACCTGCAACGCCCGAGAGACCGTACTCAAGCGCGACGGGGGCAACGTCGTGGTCGGCAGCTCCTGCGCGACGACCTCCGGATCCTGGTGCAGCCTGTACGACGGAGCGACATGGACGGCAGCCTCTGACATCGACATCATCGTCCCCCTGGCCGAAGCGTGGCGCTCAGAAGCCAGCAGCTGGACCACCAGCAAGCGACAGAGCTTCGCCAACGATCTGACCCGCCCGCAACTCATCGCGGTCACCGACGACGTCAATCAGGCCAAGAGCGACCAGGACCCCGCCTCGTGGCAACCACGACTGGCTTCCTACCGCTGCACCTACGCCAAGATGTGGATCGCGACGAAGCACTACTGGGCCCTGACCCCGCAATCCGCGGAGAAGACCGCACTGCAGACCATGCTCAACACCTGTTCCGCCTGACAGCAGAAGCCGCGTCCCGGGCACGGGGTCCGCCTCAGCCCAGGACGCACCACAGGGATGGCCCGGATACTGGCCGGCGGTCAGGCTCGCAGTCCTGCTGCAACGGGCGCGAGAAACCGGTGGCTGGTGATCACGACGTGATGTGGAAACCCCGGTCCCACACGGAGTCGCTGGCGTACTTCACCGCGTACTGACTCGCCGTGCCGGTGATGCTGAAGGCGTTGGCTGAAGGAATATTGCCGGGGTCGGCATAGTCATGCCCGGTCGAGTCGACGTACCGGGTGGAAGCGGCGCCCTTGCGGTCCACGCAGTCCACCGCCATGACCCATCGGTACGTTCGGGCGGTGCCGCTGAAGGCAACGACGAACGTCACGCGGTCGTCCTTTGTGATGTCACGGGTGTGGCCGGCGAAGTACGGCTGGTCGCCCTGCATGACGTCGGTCTGTCCTCTGTCGAAATCGACGGTGACTGAGGTCGTCACGCCCTCGCCCTGCGGTGGCGGGAGCGAGATCAGGGTGCCGGCCAGGACCGGAGCGGTCGTGATGACGTTGACCCGCAGCCCGGTGATGCGCGTGGGTCGGTCGCTGCGCCCGGTGAGTACGATCTTCGCGATCAGCCGTTCCCGAGCGGCGCCTGCGTTGTCGCGCAGAAAACCGGTGAGCCCACGGTTGAGGTCGGAGAAACCAGCTCTGAACCTGGCTGAGCGGTGGCCGTCCACCAACGGGTCTGGCAGCGCGAAGGATTGACCGGCCGGGTAGACGAAGTCGACGGCGGCGGTGAGTCCCGAGCCCGGTGACGTAGCCGTCGGTTTGGGGGCGGTGAGGGCCGTGACCGCAGATTGGGCGCCACCGGTCGCGAACGCGACGATGGCTGCGGTCACCGCCGCTCCCAGGGTCGCCAAGAGTGTCGTGCGGTTCGGAAGCCACCGCCTGTTGCGCTGATTTCGGGCTGGCGGTTGGCTGGTGGCGGTCTGGTCCGGCGCGGCCCATCGGTCAGGGCTTGCCTGGCTGGCCGTGTCCGGGGCCGAGGTCACCTGGTGTCTTCCTTTCGGTGTTGTCAGACGGTTGAGCAGACGGGGAGATCACCCAAGCGCCTGGCCACCAGCGGAGCGGTGGCCACCGCGAGTTGGTCGTCTCCTGGTGCGGAGATTTCGACAGCACATCCGGAGACGATCACGAGGACTCGGATATCCGATATCAGGTACACATCGGGGTTCATGTTGCCGTCCAGGAGCAGGGCGAGGTCGCCGACGCCCTCCAGTGTCCTGCGGTATCTGAAGCCGGCGTACTCGACGGCGACCTGCCGTGCCTCCTCGGGGTCTTCGGTGATCCATATTGTCCTGATGGTGATCACCGCTTCGCTGGCGTTGTCGGAGGCATAGGAGCATGCTGGCTGTCGTGGCTGCGGTATGGTCCCGTTCGCTCTGGTCTCCGCCGGTACCGCCATGTACCTGGCGCCTGGGTTGATGGCGCCAAGGTCCTGGTCAGCCAGTACCGCGCAGGCATCCGGCCATCGCTCGGCGGCCACGCCTCCGTAGTAGCCTTCGCCTGCCCCGGCGATCTCAAATGCTCCCAGGCGCCACCCGCCCGCCTGGTTTGAATGATCGTAGGAGGAGTGGGTCAGCCACAGCGTCTGGCCGTCAATGGCGACGGTGGAGACCGCGGTCCACGGCGCCGCCGTCGCGCTCATCGTTCCAGTCTCCGGGTCGATCATGGTCAGGGCGGACAGGCAGACGGGGCACTGGCCGGGGCCCATGGCGTACACGGTTCCACCGGCCAGTACCGTCGTGCTGGCCGGTGCCGGGTGCCGCCACGCGACCTTCCTGGTCGTCGCGTCGATGGCCAGGATGGTTGGGTCGCCCACCAGTTTCTCGGTCACGGTGAGGATCGCCCGGCGGCCTGAGAGGATCAGGCAGTCGTCATGGCTGCAGCGGTGATCCGGTAGCGTCGCCAGCAGCGAGCCGCTGGTTGTCACGACCGTGACCGAGTGTGCGCCCTCGGCGACGACAACATTTCCCTTGATGTGGATTCTTGGTGGTGCATACGGCTGGGTCACTCCGATTTCGTCTGCCCCACCGGTGATCGGCCGCTGCATCGTCGGCCGGCCTGAGCGCAGGTCGACAGCAACGATCGCCGCTGTGCCCGGGCCGTCTTCCACGATGACAGCCACCGAGGTTGCCGTGCCATCGGCGTCAGCGAGTACGGCATTGGTGGGCACCGGCCACTGCCAGGGTGTCGCCCCCGTCACCGGGTTCAGGCCGTACACGGCCTGCATGCACCGCACCGCGAGCAGGGAGCCGGTTCCGGGGACGAGCGCCGGCTGGGTGCAGGGAGCCGGAATCGCCCGAGTCCATCGTTGCTGACCGTCGGCGGGATCGATCGCAGTGATCAAGCCGGTCGACTGGGGCACGATCAGTAGCCCCGAGGCCAGCCGGGGTGTCGGCGCGACCGAGGTGCCCGACGTGGTACTGACGCCGGTCTCCCAGATCTGCTGCCATTCGACCTCGCCATCGGTCAACCGCACGGCGGCAAGGCTCCACCCGCTAGGGCCGGCAGCAGGGTACGCGGTGGAAAGGAAAGCGAGGCCAGTCGCGGTGACCAGCAGTGCGCCGTCCTGCGTGACCCACAGTCCCTTCAGATCGTTCTGCCATCTCGGCAGCCCTGTTGCCGCATCAACGACCATCGTGCTGACCGACAGCGACACACTCTTTGAAGCCCCACTGGCGTCGTGCAGCGCGATGCTCCGTGATGACCGGTCATACCCGCCAACCGCAAGATCGTGCATGTTCTGATCCCACACGGCCTGAAGCCGGCCCCGGGGAAGCGGCTGCGCCGCAGGAGACCGCATCCCCGAATCCGACGCGAGTCCTGCGGCCGCGATGACCAGGGTAACTGCGACCACGACACACCTGGTTGCCGCAGGGCGGGGTCGGCCTTCGCCCCATCCTCGGACGATCATCTGATGGAGCAATGGTGCAAGTCGGCGTCATGGCGGCGTGGGACATCCATGTGCCAAGCACCTTTCTCGATGGTCGGTGATCACCCTCCGTGTCGGGGCAGCGTATGTCCACAGTCGGGTTGGGACAATCACTCAACTCAGCGACACCGGACAGCTCAGACTGTCTCCGCAGGACACTGACCAGGCCGTGTGGCACCCCGTACGGCCGTTGTCGAACAGGAGGCAATGGTACGGTCCCGACGCTGTCGCAGCTGACGACGATGCACAGGCCGTGGGGAGACGCGCATGAAGCCGTTCGCAGGTCGGCGCCGCGTGCTGGGGCTGGCTGGCATGGTACTGGTGTTCGCAGGCGCCCTCGTGGCGGTCACAGCATGGCCCAGCCACGAATCCTGGTCACCGACCTGCCAGCATCCGCCAACGGATGCAGACCGTCTCCACCAAGCCCTCACCGGCGACCCGGACCTCGCAGGGAAAGGCCCGAGATACTGGCAGGCACCGGGTTGGCAGCCAGCGGTCCGGCGCGCGGTGAGTCCGCTGGGCCGGTGCGGGGCCAGCTACCGGGAACGACTGGCTCGGTTTGTGTCAGCATCGTGGCCAGAGTCGAGGTCCGCACGGTTGACCGTAGCCGAGATCCTCGCTCTCCCACGATCCCGGCCGGCCACCGGATCACTACACAAGATCATCGGATGTAAGGCGCCGTGCACCGTGACCGCACAGGTCTCCTTCGACCATCCGACCTGGGGTCCTTGTGTTCTGGCCACGACCCAATCCGCGAGCGATTCCATCCGGGACTCGACGATCACGGTCGTTGATGCGTCGGGAGTGATCCGGTGGCAGCACTGGGCCGGAGCATGGTTCGTGCTGACCGCCGCAACGCCGGCCACCGATACCACCGGCAACATCTTCCTGACCTACAACCCGGGACGGTACACGGGTGTGATCGTCCTACGACCGACACCGGGAGGATTCGTCGATTTCGGCTCGCTACCAGCACCCGACGACTACCTGTCCGTCTTCTACGGCGCCAGCCCAGTCGACGTCAACCGGGACAGCGTGTACGAGATCGACAAGACCACCAACAACTGCGATCCCTCCTGCGCTGAGGGCGCGATCGACCATTCGATCATCCGGTGGAACGGCGCCACCTACGTCGCAGACCACTGACACGCGATGGGTGGAGCATCAGGACCTTCCCGGGGGTCCTTCATGACACAGTCCGCTTTCGCCATCTTAGTAACCAAAAGTAGTGATTGCAGACTCGTCGCTGATTGTCAAGAACTGGCGCTGACCAGCGGAAAGACCACAGATTGCCGATCACCACTTGTCACTCATTGTCGCCCGCTGGGCAGGGTTTTCGGGGGGGGCAAACGAGGGGTCCGAGGTACTCCTCTGCCGTGTCCATTCCGGAGGTGTCGCCCTGAGTTCGTGGTCACGGGAATGCGGTTGCGGACATCCTGTCGGGTGCGGAAACCCTCGCATGGTCGTTGAGTAGGGGAAAGTGGTGACCTTCACTGCTACCCCTGGAGTGTGATCCGCCGTGTCAGTACGTCTGATGTACCTCGTGTTCTGCCGGATCCTCGCCTGGCTGGCCCTGCTGACCCGCAGCCGGACCAGCCTGCACGCCGAACTGCTCGTCCTATGACACGAGAACCAGGGCCTGCGCCGGACCAACCCCAAGCCGAAGCTCGACTGGACCGACCGGTTCCTGCTCGCCGGACTGATCCGCAAGCTGCCGGCGCTGCTGCGCCGGCAGCGCCTGGTCACCCCCGAGACCGTGCTGGCCTGGCACCGACGTCTGGCCGCCAAGCACTGGACCTACCCAAGACGGCGGGGCCGCCCGCCGACCGACCCCGCCGTGGTCGCGTTGATCGAACGGATGGCCAGGGACAACCCCGGCTGGGGCTACATGAAGATCCGCGGCGCGCTCCTCCTGCTCGGTCACCGCGTCGCCGTCTCCACGATCCGCGTGATCCTCAGACGGTCCGGGATCCCACCAGCGCCGGTCCGCCGCGACCGCACGACCTGGCGACGGTTCCTGCGAACCCAAGCCACCACGGCATTGAGCTGCGAATCCTTCCACGTCGACTGTGCGGTCACACTCCAGAGGCGGCCAGCTCGACTGGTCGCGGGCCATCATCGATTCCTCGCACGTCAGGGCTCTGCGTCGGGGAGAGCACAGCGGTCCGAGCCCGGTCGACCGAGGTCGGCCGGGCTCCAAACACCACGTTCTCACCAACGACGTTGGGATTCATCTGCCCACATCGCTGACCGGCGGCAACCGCAACGACGTCACCCAACTGGTTGCGCTGCTGGACCAGGCGCCCGCGGTGCGTGGTCGTCGGGGCCGTCCGCGCATAGGCGGGGACCAGGAACTACCCGACTACGCAATGACCCAGCGCCCCAGCGCACATCGCAAATCATGAGCGGTCAACGAGTCGTGTGACGGCCGCCTAGCGTCACCGAGCCATCCTTCAGTGCTTGCACCCGTATCGCACTCTCCAGAACGTCAGGCAAACCACCGGCTGCGGCACAAGTGTGTATTTCGACATGGCTACTTGCGCGGGAAATTGCGAGATAAAGCTGCGACAAGAGGCGCCTTGTGTGAGGCCATCTAGAATAGCGCGGGAGTCGAGGAAGACCGCCTACGATCACTGTATCGAACTGCAAGCCAGCCACGTATTCTGCCGCTCCAAGCACGATGGCGCGGTTGGTGTACTGCAGAGTCGCAATGTCGTCGCGGCTGCTCAAAATGTTGAGGCGATCAATGGCAAGCTCGGCCGCAACTTGCTCATATACATCGAGCAATTCGCCGTCTACCAGTACTACTGCGACTCTACATCCGTCCGTTCGGCAATTCCAGTTTCGGGACGATTGTAGCGCGGCGGCAGCCTCGTCGTGCCGTTGCTTGTGCCGGTAGAGCGTCGGGATGTCGGTAGATGTAGAAACGGACTGTGTTGTTTCCAGGTCGAGTTCCCAGTCATCACCGAGGTCGAGTTGTGGCCAGTCCTTGTTTATGTGGCGGAGCAGCGTTAATACCTCGCGCCCAAAGCGATGTACCCGAGAGAGTGAGAGTTGTGCAACGCCGCCAAGCGACGCATTTCCGCGGCCAGGCTCGTCTTTTGTGATTGCGCGACCTGATACGCCGGTGTACACAATCTCTGCAGACTGCCGTGGATCGAGTGCCATAAACATTTTCGGATAGGATCTTGGGTCTCGCGTTAGGTAGTGCAGTGTGCGGCGCTCTTGCTCGTTGAATAAGTGAAGCTCGTCTACGAAGAGTAGATCATAGCCGGAGGCGAGTCTCTGGTACTGCCAAGTAGCTTTTTCGAGATCCTTCACAAGGTCGTTGATAACCTGATCGGCGCCGATCAGGTTATCGCGGCGGAGTCCGTCCACGTAGTCGCCATACAACCGCAGAATAAAGCTCTTCTCCTTGTCCGTTTCAAGTGACATCATCCACGGGAAGCGTGGCAGGTCCCGGTACTCCTGTTCTGCGTTGTACGCACCCGACATGATTCCTTCTGGTCCGAGGACGCAGGAGAACTCGTTTAGTATCTCCCAGGCGAATAGTCGGCGTTCGTCGGAGTCTGAGGTGCTTTCGACGGCATCTATAAACTCCGGCCTGCACTGGCTGCGATATGCGGGCCAGTCCGTAGATAGCGCGCGCTCTATGAGGCTGTATATCCTTGCCAGTTGCGCCTTCTTGCCGCTGTGGCTGTCCTCGCCAAGTGGTTCTAATCCAGATGGCAGACTGCTGCTGAGCAGTAGGTTTCCAGCGAAATACAACGGAAAGACTTCGATGCTGTACCGAGCGTCGCCTTCGTCAATATCTTCAATGAGCTGCTCGATGTTCTTCTGCATTGCCCAACTGTGCGTGAGGAATGCAACACGGAGACTCTCGCCGCGACTGTGTGCGATCTTTATTTCGCGAATAGCCTTCAGGATGAGACAAAGTGTCTTGCCAGTACCGGCAGGTCCGCGAAGTTTGACTGGGGGGTCTTGCTCAAGAAAGGCCCGTTGATCGGGACTTAGATATTGATGCCATTCGGAGTACCTTCGACCTCGGGATGTTGCGCCAAATGTTGCCTGTAGCGCGACTGCTGGCGCGATCGACGGAACCGGGGCCGGTGAGGATCGAGAGAAGCGGGCTCTGGCCTCCTTGATGGCGTCGTCCCAGAACAGTACTGCTTCCTCGTAGTGCTCGTAGTCTGGTCGGAACTCCTGAAGCGTAAGAATCTCGTCTGACGGCAAGTAACTCCAGAACGCGACATCGAGAGAACCTTGTGGGCGAGACTCTGCCGTCCAGCGCATTGCGCGTTTCGCGAGCGTGCGTCGGCCGCCGAAGAACGAGAACAGGTTGTTGTGGCGGTATGCATGCCAGTCTCTTGGGAGGGATATCGGTGGATTGGCGGCGGCGATTGCGGCTCGGTGGATCCGTTCGAGACTGCTTCGCTTCATCCAGCGACTGTTCGAGAATCCGTACGCCTCTTGGTTGAGTATGACCATGCGGCGTGCGGGCTCTTCGTCTGACTCGTGAATAAAGAAAACCGTTCCATGAAGTTCGACGCGCTGCACCTGCCAGTCGACAGATTCATTGCCCGAAAGCTTTCCGAACCAGTTTGCTGGGGCAGCAAATAGGCACGCTTGCAGTGAGGAGAGAGTGAAAACATAGTGTGTGGACATGCTATTCAACCTTCGCCAAGGCTGCCGTCGACAGGCATGATTCAAATGCCGTGTCTCGGACATGTTCATATTCTTCAGGCAATCCAATGGCAGAGAAGACATCCGCGAGGAGTTGGGTTAGCCTGTAGATATATGGGGCTCGCATTCGAGAAATGCGCTTTGCGACGACTCCGCGACGACCCTTCTCGTAGTAGCTAACGGCTATTTGGTGTACGCGAAGCTCGCGAACCAGCCTGAGGTAGACAATGAAGCCGTCGCTGCTATTGTCGCCAATCGAACTGATGAAAAGCGAGTCGCCAGGGAGGTTCTTGAGTCGGTTGCGAACTTCGTCGATGACCCGCCCTGTGGCGCTCTTCTTTGGTGTTGACTCGTGCAGGGCTACCAGCGCAGACAGTTGCTCTTCGAATGTGGGAAGCTCGCGTGCAGAGACGCACGCATTAATGGCATTCGCTTTGTCGTATATCGTTTTCCTTTGGTTTGCGTTGGTGACGGCGAGATGGTCCAGCATTTCCTCGACTCCGCCCTCACGGGTTACCCATTCTCTGATAGCGTGCTTCGACAACCCGGGCGACGTGTTCCGCGCTTGTTCGATCTGGAAGACCAACTCTGCAAGCTTGCGCAGTTCTCGGGCCAGGAGGTCTTCTGTCATTTTCGGTACGAGCTGCATGGCCATGTATTCCCGCAGTGGGAGTGCGGGTACGTAGGTGAGGAGTCCTGCGTGCTTATTTCTGGCGAGGTCGCAGTCTGCGGTGACAATGATGCCAGCCTGCTGCCATGCATCGAGATTGCCGTTATCTCGATCGAATAGAAACACATCGCCTTGACGCAACGGGTCACCGTCTGGAACGGACTCACATTCCGAGAAAGTCTCGCTCATTGCCAAAATTCTGGCTGAGTCTCGGGTGAATGTCAACATGGTTCATGCGAAAGTGAATGAAGTGCGACTCTCTGGCTATCTGAACCTTATGCAGTAGGTGAGGCGGTAGCCGTGGAGGTGGATGGGAGGTTGCCCCTGCTACGAAGAGGCCGCCGTGTGCTGCGTGCGGCTATCCGTGATCGCTGTGCGACGCCTGTGCCCGTGGTCACGACGCTTCGGCGCGTTCGTAGAGGGTGCCGTGTTTGCCGCGCATCGTGGACTCGATTGAGGCGGCCAGCGCCGCATCGTGGACCAGCAGGCCGAGCTCGATGTTGGTGTGCTCGGCGCTGTGCGAGAAGTTCGCGCTGGTCAGCAGGACGAGGGCTCGGTCGATGATGATGAACTTAGCGTGGCTGACCAGCGGTTTCGTGGCTCCGGCAGGGGTGGCGGTGCGGTAGACCGTGGCGCCGGGCATCGTTGCGGCTACCTGCTGCGGGGTGCCCTTGTCGGCGTCGAGGTAGAGGGTGACGCTCACGCCGGGACGTTGCGCGGCGTCGCGGAGGGCTGCCCACATCTGGGAGTACGGGGTGAAGTTGTAGCTGGAGCAGACAACTGACATGCGCGCGTCATCGATGAGGCTGCGCATCTGCCCAGTCAAGCGGCCGGTGGTGGCCTCCGATCCGGGCATGGTCCACACCGGGGTGAGGGTGGCGCGGATGGAGCGGGCTCCGGCGATGGCCCGCAGAACGGCGACCGAGGTCTCGACCTGGTGGTGCCCGAGACCGGCCGCAGCCAGCAGCCGTTTGGCCTCGACGCGGCGGGTGGGGTTGACCTCCTTGAGGGCCTGGCTGGTGGTGTCTCCGGCGGCCAGGACGGCGGCGATCTGTTCGGCTTCGAAGCCGGTGAGGTAGGCGCCGAGCGCCGTGTACGGGTCGGCTGCCGGGTCAGCAGCCATCGATGCGTCCGAAGAAGCCGGGGACCTGCTCGCCGTCGGTGGTGGGCAGGTCGAGCAGCAGCCGGCGGTCGAGGAACCGGTTGGCCTTCTCGCAGGAGGTTTCCGAGGCGAAGCAGCAGCAGTGGCAGGCCGCGCCGTGCAGGAAGTCCTCGGGGTCGTGCGGGGTGCGCTGGGCGCAGACGGGGTCGGATGAGCACCGTGCCGCTCGCCGCAGCGCCGCGACGGCCAGGGCTTGGAGTCGTTCGGGTTGGCTGAGGGCGACCAGGCCGCCGAGGGTGCCTTCGCTGTCGGAGGCGGTGGTGCAGATCAGCAGCCCGGCCGCTGCCGGGCGGGTCTTGGTAGCGGGCCAGGCGTAGAGGCGTTCGGAGAGGCTGGCGGCGCCGTATCCGCAGGACATGGCCATCTCGCGGATGAGTAGGTGCGCCAGGGTGTGCACCAGCCAGAACCTGGGGGCGGGAAACCGGGTGTCCGGGTCGACCTGGGCGGCGGTGGCGGAGAACCGGCGGATGAAGTTCCGCTCGTGCGAGGCGCGGTGGGCCTCCCACAGTGCGGTGGATTCGACTTTGGTCTCCCAGGCTGCCACGGCCGGCTCGTCGAGCTGGAGGAAGATGCCCTCGCCGCGGTCCTCGGTGGCCGGTACCCACGTGGGGTGCCCGTCGCGGGTGAGTTTGACCAGGCGGGAGGCCAGGTCGTTGACCCGGTCCATCTCGTCGATGCGGGTGAACCCGAGGACGGCGTTGACCTTCTTCATCCGGTTGACGGCGATCACCCGCCGGATCTGCCCCGGCAACTCCGCACCGGCCGGCATCTCGGTGACCATGAGCCCGCTGGCGTTCTCCTGCCGGGCGAACAGCGACGGCTTCTGGAGGTAATTCCACTCCGGTACCCGCAGCTCGATCGGATCCCAGGTCTTGAGCTTCTCCTGGCGTTCCTTCTCGCTCGGCGGAGGTGCGAGCGCCGCGTGGACGGCGGCGGCCAGGTCGCCGTCATTGACGCCGTCCAGGTCGAGTTTGCCGTCGAGGATGTCGCGCAGGATGTCCAGGCTGGTTGCGTACTTGGTGAGCTTCTCGGCCGTCAGTTGGGCGCGCAGTTGGTCGGCCAGAGCGTCGCGCTGCTCGCCCTCGGTACGGGGCATGACGACGATCGACTGGGTGGAGGCGAACCACAGGTTCGACGCCCCCATCATGATCAGGCTGGTGTCCAGGCCGCAGGACGGGTCGAAGGCGTTGAGGTGCGGATGCCGGCCCCGGCAGGGTGGGAGCTTGCCGCGCCCTGCGCTGCCCTGCGCCTCGCCCATGCCCCGCGTGGCGCCGCAGGCCTCGCAGACGACCACGGCGCTGGCGCCCTGGCCGAGGTTGGTGTCGCGGAGCTTCAGATCCGGGTTGGGGGCCTTCGGGCAGCGACCACCCTTGTGGACCCACAGCTGGTAGGGAAACTCGTCGAGGTGCCCGTTGGGGCATGCCAGCAGGTATCGGGCGGGGACGGCGGGGCTGCGGCGCGGCTTGCCCTTGGCCGCGGTGGGCCGGGTGCGATTCTTGCCGCGACCGGGGCAGCCGACGTGTTCGAAGCAGGCCAGGTCGGGGCGGAACGGGTGGGTGTTGGTGTAGGTGAACCGGGACAGCGGCCCGAGGTAGTCGCAGCCGGTGCAGCGCAGCCACTGCGGGAACACTCGGGCTGGGATGCCCAGGTCGGAGCCCTCCTGGGACTGGGTGCGGGCCTTGGGCTGCCACGGGAACGGCCGTAGCTCGGCGACCCGGAGTCCCAGGTGCAGGCGGACCACGTTCAGCAGGCGGGGCTCGTCGATGGTCTGGATGGTGGCGCGGCGTTGGAAGATCGGTTCCCAATCGTCGAGCCCAGCGGGCATGATCGAGAACTGGGGAAGGTCCATGATGGATCCGACCCCGTAGGTGTACAGCAGTGACGATGGCCGGGCGGATCCGACCTTCGCTCGATTCTTGACCTGGACGTCCTCACTGTCTCCGAGCGGGTCCATCGGCTGCGCCGACTCGAAGATCATGCTGGGAACAACCGAGTCCTCGCCGAAACCAGAGGCCGGAGGGGACGCCGGGGTGTCGGGCTGACTCATGCGGTCGCCTCCTTGCTGTCCTTGCCGTCCTCGATCGGTAACTGCCATTGTGGAGCGTTGTCCGGTTCGATCACGAACAGGCGTTCCGGGATCGGGCTGACCAGCAGGTTGATCTCCGGCTGGACCTCCCGCATCGAGTTGGCGATCACGAACGGTGCCCGGTCACTGCCGGCGGCATGAGCTTTGGCATGTTCTGGGCTGATCATCAACGGCAGGTACTGGTCCCCGGTCCCGGTGCGCTCATACACCAGGGTCTTACTGAGCTTGCCCGAGTAGGCGCGGCGACTGCTCCACTGATCCAGGCGATTGGCCAGCAACTGCTGGGCGTAGCCGGCGGCCTCCTCGTCCCGGGACGCTGCCAGGATCCGCGCCTGCAACCGGCCCAGCAGGTCAGCCACAGCTGAGTACTGGTCCTGAATTCGCCACGCGGAGCGCTCCGGCGACAACCCATCGACCAGGTGCGCCTGCATGACCCGGGCGGCGCTGACCAGCACCCCATCCAGGCCACGTTCCAGGGAGGTCGGTGAGAACGGGGTGACCGACAACGCCTCCACCTGGGCATAGAACGTCTCGTGGTAGTGGCGGAACTGCTCGAAGTGCGCCAGATCCCTCGGCCGGGCCCAGTTGCCCAGCGCCACGACCAGCCCGGGGCGGTTCGCCGAATCCCGGCCGACCCGGGAGGAGGCCTGGATGTACTCGGCGGTGTTCTTGGGCTGCCCCACCACCAGCATCAGGCCCAGGCGTTGCACGTCCACGCCGACCTGGAGCATCGAGGTGGCCAGGACCACGTCGAACGGCGCGGTCTTCGGCCGGTCGAGTTTCTCACCGGCGGCCTCGCGGCGGATCCGCTCGTGCATGGCCTGGGTGGTGTAGTAGGCCGGGTCGAATTCGAGGGCCAGGTTGTCCAGGGTTCGGCCGATGTCGGCCGAGGCGATCCGGGAGGTCAACTCGCCGGTGGTCAGCTGGGCGTAGGAGCCCAGCCGGCGGGGGAAGGCCGCATGGGGTTTGGGGTTGCGGACCCGGTTGTGCACGTCGTCGGCCACGTACCTGGCCATGCCGGCCAGTTCCCGGGTGGCGTTGAAGTAGCCCACCATCGTCATGTACGGGTCGGCGGTCTGCCCGCAGCGGTCGAACAACAGTTGCCCGGCCAGCAGCAGCACCTCCGCCATCCGGATCTCCGCGCTGGACAGCCGCACCCCCTGCGCCGACACCCCGAGGTAGCGCCGCCCGGGATGCTCCGCGCTGACGGGGATCTCCCGGGAGAAGAACGTGTTCGCCACGTCCAGGACCTGTGGCGGGAAGATCGCCACCCGCCGGCCGTAGAGCCCTCGGACCTGCTCTGCGGCGTTGCGGACGGTGGCCGTCGAGGCCACGATCATCGGCTTGACCGCCGCGCCGGTCGCGGTTCGCCAGGAGGCGAGGGTTTCCACCGCCACCTCGAACAACCCCACCGAGGTTCCCAACGCCCCGGTGATCAGGTGCAGCTCGTCCTGGATGATCAGATCCGGTGGCCGCAGCCGCCGCACCGGTTTCACGATCGCCGCCGGATACGTGACCGGCCCATCCTTCTCGGCCTTGTGCTGGGTGGCGATGTCGCACTTGCCGTAGTCGGAATGCACATAGCCGTGCCGGCCGCAACGACGGGCCACATATCCGAACAGGGCCGCCGCCTCGCCCTCCCGGGCCAGCCGGGCGAACTTGTCCACTGTGGCGATCACGAACGCCGGGGCGAGCCGGTAGATCTCCTCATCCACCGTCAGGATCGGCAACCCCTCCCGGACCTGCCCGCCCTCGGCGAACGGGCACCGCCCGAGATCGTCGCCGCAGTAGACCAGCACCCGCCGGGGGATCTTCTTGGCCTTGACGTGCTCGGCGGTGATCGGCGTGCCGCACCACGGGCAGCGCTGCACCTGCAACACCGTCAACCGGTACCCAGCCCCGTACTCGTTGGCCTTCTCCAGCTGGGTGGCGGCCTCCTCCCACCGCTTCGGGCTGACATCGGTGCCCACCCACAAGCCGATCCGGAACGGCTCACCACCCCAGGTCGCCTCGTCCCGGCGGCGCACCAGCTCGGCGGCGCACACCAGGGCGGTGGCCCGCTGGAACTGCTGCGCGGTCAGCAGCCGCAACGTGTACCGCATGATCACCGCAACCCCGTCGCGGCCGTCGAGGGGCCCGTCGGCGGAGTCGACGATGCCCTGCCGGCGACGGATCGCGAACGTGTAGGCGGCTAGGCCCAGGTACGCCTCGGTCTTGCCACCACCGGTGGGGAAGAACAGCAACTCCACCCGGGCCAGGTCGCCGCTGCGCACCCCGAGACTCGGGTCGGTCAGCGCCGGCAGTTGCATCAGGATGAACGCCAGCTGGAACGGATACCACGACGCCGCCACCTCGCCCCGCGCCTGGACCGCGACCCGGGCCTGCTCGACGGTCAGGGTGGGGTCTGAGCTGCGCAGGTTCGCGATCTGCGAGTGGATGCGCTGGTCGCGCATCACCTCGTTCATGAACCGGAAGCACGCCAACGCCACCGGGTCGCCGACCACATGTTCCAGTCCGGCCGCAAGCCGCTGGTGGGCCTGCCGCGCCTCGTGGATCACCTCGTCGGCGATCTCCCGCAGATGCTCCGGCAGCCCTTCGGCCTCGGCGGCCTGCCCGTCCAGCCACTGGCCGTAGCCGTCCACCAGCGGCGCCAACCCGGCCCGCAACTCCTCGCCGCTGGCCGTGGCCAGGGCATCCATGCCCAGCATCGCGCCCTGGACCGCCCCGGCCCGGGTCTGCGGGGTCTCAGCCACCGGCAACCAGGTCGTCCACACCGCGGTCGCCCGTCGCGCACCCGGCTCCGCCGCCCAGTCCACCGAACAGGTCCGGCCGATCGCGTACTCCAACCGAGTGCGGTACTGCAGGTGTAGCCGTCGTACCTCGTCGTCGGCCTCCGGCCAGTCATGGGCGACCACGTCCCGCACCGGCAGGAACACCGCCTGGCCGTCGGCCTCCACCCGCAGCTTCGTCTGGAACAGCCACTCGCTCACCGGGATCGTCGGTGGGGTCACCTGGTCGTTGCACAGCGCGATCTCCACCAGCAGCCGCCCGAACCGGGCATCCTCATAGGTGTCGACTCGCAGACACACCCGCCCGGTGAGCAGCTTCGTAACCGTCCGCCCCGGCGTCAGCTCCTTCACCGCGATCGGCTCGGTGATCTCCACCGGGGTCCGCCGATACACCGAGATCGCCCGGCCCTTCTTGTCGACCTCCCCGGTCTTGACCCGCTCGTAGGTGCCCCACGACGCGGTCACCGTGAACCGCTCCACCTCGGCCGGAATCTGGAACCGCAACCCCATCGACGCTGGGATCATCAACCCCCGTTTCGGGGCCTTGTCCTCGGCCTCGTCGTCCTCGGCGTTGACCACCGTGTCCTCGGCCGCGCCGGACGGGACTCCGGACAGGTTGCGGACGGTCTCATCCGGTCGGATGTCAGCCAGGGCCTCACCATCGTCGGCTCCCGCCAGATCCAGGCGGTCGTCTTGCAACTTCACCGGCGCGATATGCCCCACCAGGTACAACTGCCGAGGACTCATCGGCAGCACCTCCTCCGGCCCACCGGCTGGCCCCAGCAACTCCCGGCGGAGAATGTCGACCAGGTTCTCCCGAACGGTGTACGAGGTGCCGTCCGACTCATGCGCCAGCTGGTACGCCTTCGGCTGACCAGGCTGGGATGGGTTGGCCGGCGACTGCGCGACGGGCTCCGACATCAGAACAGCCCCTCCTGCCCCTCGGGAGCCGCTTTGGTGCGCCCTCGACCCACGGTTGACTTCTTCGGCTTACCAGCAGCCCCTGACAGCTTCTCAGCATCGGCCCGCCGCAGATTCTCCTCCAGTAACCGGTCCAGGATCTCCACCCGAGCAGCCGGACACACCGTCCACCGCGTCATCTGCCGATACGTATGGAACCCGTGCTTGAGTGGTACATCCGACCACCCGTAGGCGGCCATCACCGCCTCATCCAGCTCCACATGGATCTGCCGCATACGAGCAACATCCGCATCGTCGGCGTCCGCGATCTCTGGATTGTTGATCAGGTTATAGAACTTGGTCAGCCCTAACTCCCGCCGCAACATGATCTCCCGGCGCTCTGTGTCGAGCGCCTTCCCTGCCGCGTCGAGTCGGCTATTCGATTGCGGTCGCGGAAACGTCTCAAAGACATCCGATGGGGTGTATCGTGGGTCATTTCGCATTCCCGAGCCGAATTTGATGGCCCACATCTGGTGGGGGGTTGACGAAAGTATCGCCTGATCCGCATGTGAGCTTTTGGCAAAGACCCCAAGGGCATGGCTAAAAACCTGGCCAGTGTGGACTCGAACGGGCATCACGGTCTTGCTGACCAGTGAAATCACGAAAACCTCGTTGAGTTGGGAGATTGACCTCCGCATTCCCGGGCAGTTTTCGGCAAATTGCCACCATCTATCACGATATAGCTTTCGGTTCTTCTCGGACCGCTCCGGCCGAACAAGTCTCTCCGCGTGAGCAAATGGAAGCGTGTATTCTGCGGCAATTTCCTCGGATCTGTCGTTGAAGTCGATCACCCATCGGGTGGGGGTGCAGTCGAACTGTGAGTTCACATCCTCGCCGTTGAGGTAGGGAAATAGGACTTCACTGTTGCGTTCGTCCTCTGTGATCCATGCTTGCGCTTGTCCAGGCTCGACAACGAATCCCATGCCAAGAACCACACAGCCCTGGAAACACACACTCGCATTCTCGGAGAGCCGAACCGGTGCAGCATCGATCCGACCGGCGGGTTCCAATAGGGTGGCGATACGGGGCACCTGGACACCGCCAACCGTTCTGGTCGCCGAGTCGGCGACCATGGCGCGAGCGCCCCAGACGGCCGCGTACTCCAGGTTTGCGCCGGCTGCCGGCCAAGGGGCGCTCTGCTCTGCGCGGGTGATGGTCAATCCCCTGCTGGTGATTTGGTCGAGGCCAACCTCCCTGGTGTCGCCCTGTGCCACTGTGTTTGTGGCGACCAGACCGAGCGTGCCGGTGGGATTGAGCAGGGCGAAGGCCCGGAGGAAGAAGTACGCAACGATGTCAGCGCTGCCTCGGGCCTCGCCTGCCAACTGGTGGACGAACCAATCGCGAAGGTTGGTGCCCATGGCACCGGTGAGTTTCTTGCCTCCAAGGAAGGGCGGGTTGCCGATGATAGCGTCGAAGCCGCCGTGGTCGACGATGACGTCGGGGACTTCGAGTGCCCAGTGGAGAGGTTTCCATCGGTTGTAGTCGGTGCGGACGGTGGGCGTGAGACCTTCATCGATGATGGAGTCCAGGAACCCGGGGCCCGGGGTTCGGCCGTCGATGGGGTAAGCCGCGTTGACGGCTTCACGGAGGTTCTCGTACGCCTCATTGAGTTGCTTGCCGGGTTTTCCGCCGAGACGGAGTCCGGCGGCGATGACGCCGTCGGCGACGGTACGCAGTTGCTCGGTTAACTCGTGGAGGCGGCCGAGTTGGCGGCGTTTGGCTGAGGCGCTGCGCTGGGGGTCGTGTTCTTCGACCTCGGTGGCCAGCCTGCGGCGCATCTCGACGGCGCGGCGGATGATGTCGTCCATGTTGGTGCCCCACAGGGCGGTCTGCTGGTCCTTGGGTGGGTCGATGTGCAGGGCGCGCAGCTGCTTGAGGTCGGTGATGCCGAGCAGGGAGTTGCCGTGGAAGATCTTGTCGTCGACGAAGGAGAAGGGCAGGTCGCGGTCCAGGGATACCAGCCAGAGGGAGAGTTTGCACATCTCGACAGCCATCTCGTTGATGTCGGCGCCGTAGAGGCAGCTGGCGACGACCTGGCGGATGGCGTGCCGGTGCAGATCCTTGCGGTGGGCGTTGGTCGGGTCTTCGGCGATCCAGGCTTCGACCAGCCGGGCGGCCAGGTACCTGGCGGCGGCTACGAGGAACGCTCCAGACCCGCAGGCGATGTCGGCGATCTTGAGGCTGAGTAGGTCGTCGGCGGACAGCCGCTGCCACTGGTCCTGGTTGGGGGTCTGGTGTGGGCCGGGGCGGTAGCACAGGGGTTCCAGGGCGTGGTGGACGACGTCCTCGGCCAGGGAACGCGGGGTGTAGTGGGCTCCGGCGTTGCGTCGGGAGGGGGTCTCGACGACCAGGAGGCCGCCGTCGAGGACGATGGTGGGGCGGTCGCGCAGATCTGGGCGGGTGACGCCGGCCCAGCGTAGTAGCCGGGTACGAAGATGATCGTTGCCGCCGGTAAGGGCGCGCAGGTGCCGGTCGGCCGCGTCTCGCCCATCGGTGGTGGATAGTTGCTTGGTCAGGGTGGTGGCGGTCGGGGGTTTCGCCGCTGGCTGGTCCTCTTTGAGCCAGGCAATGATCGCCCCGGCGAGGGTCTTCGGGGTGAGGTGCTGGTCGGCGAGGTCTTCGAGGATGTGCAGCGGGACTTCGGGTTCGGCGCCGGAGGCGCCCTTCAATCCGAGGACGACCTGGTCGGTGACGCGGACGCAGGAGTAGCCGAGCAGCCCTTCGTAGATGTAGCCGATCTGTTCGACGTCGATGTCGCGGAAGGAGATCCGGCGGGCGTCGTCGCCTTTGAGCTGCGCGACCTGGATCGAGCGGAGCACATGGAGCATGACCCGGTCGCAGATGGGCAGGGCGAGGGTACGGGTGTCGACGGTGGCGGTCAGGAACCCGAACAGAGTGGGGTCGAACAGGGAGCCGCCGTAGGCGGGCATACGCATGTTCTCGAAGGTGGCGCCCTGGTAGAGGGCCTGGCTGGTCGCGAGCAGCCGGTGCCAGGTCAGGTAGGTACTGTCCAGGGATTCTTCACCCTCGACCAGCCGCCGGTGTTCGAGGGCGTTGAGTTCATCGCTGATGCCGTACCCGGCGGTGAACAGCTGGCTCTGCGGGAGCAGTCCGCGTTCCTCAGCGAACAGCAGGAACACCACGCGCATCATGACGGTGACCGCTGCATGGTACGCCTCATGTGGATCATCTGGAAGGGGGTCGGGTTGTCCCCGGCGGCGGGCCTCTGCGGCGGTCTCGGCGAATGCCTGGATGAGCCATTCGACGGCGCGGCGGACCTGCCCGCCGAGGGCTTCGGTGATCTCCTCTGCGGCGGCGACCGACTCTTCGAACAGCTGCGGTAGCCGGTCCTCGGGCGCGCCGCCGATAAGGTAGCGGCGCTGGATGAGGGCGAGGAACGCGTCGCGGGTGCGGGGTTCCTCGGTCCAGGTCTGGGCGTCGACAATGCCGGAGGCGACCATGGCGCCCTCACGGGCGCAGACCAGGGCCCACCAGCGGCCATCGGTGACCAGACCGATCGGGATACCGCTTGCGCGGAGCATCGCCTCCATCCGATCGACTGCGCTGGCGGCCCAGCCGTCGGTGCCAGCTTGGTGCAGGCTGTCGCACCGGTCGACGACGCTGACCAGCGCACCCAGCCCGGTTTCACCTTCCAGCGCGGCCTGGGGTACGACGGTGACCTGGCGGTTCGGCGAGGTGGCCGTGATGCCGCCGATGGTCGCGGCTCCCCAGCGCAGGGTTTCCCGCCACCCGGCGACGTCGTGCAGGACGGTGCGGACCCACTCGTCGCGGGCCTCGGCGTAGCGGACGGCGGCCTGGTCGTCGTCGGGGTTGGTGTCCAGCTTTTCCCAGGCTTGCTCGAACGGGCGCCGGGCCTCGGCGAGGACGTCGCGGCGCTCGCTAGCCATGGCGGGCATGCCCTGGGGCCAGACCCGCTTGAGGGGCGGTATGGCCAGGAACGGGCCGTCGGTTTCGACCAGTTCCAGCCAGGCCCGGTGCAGGTCGGCGGCGCTCGGTGGGCGGCGGTGGGTGGTGTTGGGGCGGTGGGTCGGGGGCATCAGCGAAGTCCTCCCCGCTGGGCGTCCTCGGCGGTCAGGGCGAAGACGACCGCAGCGGCGGTCGTGTGGGGTTTGACGTCCCGGTACCGGTCGCGGATCGCGTCGACCTCGCGGGTTTCCTCGTCGTCGAGTTCGTCCAGGCGGCGGCGCATCGCCTCGATGTCGCGGCGGCGCTGGCGCTGCTGATCGTCGGGGAACAGTGCCAGCTGCGCCTGCATCTCGGCGCTGGCCAACTGTTGGAGGGTGTCGGTGAGGTTCCGGCGGAAGTTCGCGTAGATCTCCTGTGCCCGGGTGATGTCCGCGTCCTGGCGCTTGGCCAGTTGCTCGGCGACCCGGCGGTGGCGGCCCTCGGCGCGGGTGGTCATCGACTCCAGCAGCCGGGCCCGCAGCACCGAGTCCGGCTCGTTCCACTGCGCCACCAGCGCGGCCCGGACCTCCGCCGAGGCCATGGTCAGGCTCGACGCGTCGAGGGCTTGGTCGAGGGCTGCCTCGGCGCGTTCCTCGGCCATGGCACGGCGGCCTTTCAGTCGTACCCCGGCCAGGAATATCTCCTCATGTAGCCGCAGGCCGCCGCGGCCGACCAGGACCATCCGGGTCACGGCGGCCACGAACGACTCCGGCAGGTCCTCGACGACCACGGCGGTCACCCGGCGCAACGCGGAGTCCGCGCTCCACAGGCTGCGGCGCAGCAGCCGCTGAGCCTTCTTCACCAGGGGATGACCGAGGTGGACGTAGACGAGGTCATCGCGGTCGGCGGCGGTGCTGTCGGCGAAGGTGATCGGCCGCCACACCCCCGGCTCCAGACGGGTGTCCAACCCGGTGAGGGTTGCCTGCCAGGCCGGACTCAGCGACGGCAGGGCGAACACCCGGGGCTCGGGATTGCCGGTGACGAGTTCGGCTTCGGTGGCCACGGTCTCGGCATCGTCGACCCCGATCAGGGCCGGCTGGTGGCTGATGCGCAGCGCGGTGTCCACCACCCGCCGCAGGTTCGCCGGCTGCAGGTGCAGGCGGGCCTTGCTGTCGGCGTAGCCGCGCTCCAGATCGGTCAGCCGCCGGTTGAGGTCCAGGCCGCCCTTGAGCGCGTTGTTGATGACCTGGTTGCCGTCCACCCCGGCCCGCTTGCGGCGGGTGGGCGTGGCGCCGGTGAAGTGTTCCTGGATCTCGGTGGCGATGACCTCGTTGACCGACCCGAGGTCCCGCTGGATCGTGGCGACCTTCCCTGCGATGCGGCCCATGAAGCCCAGGTCAGCGGCGTAGGTGGTCGAGGTCTTCTCCGGGACCAGGTGGAACACCTGCGGGGAGTGTTTCTGCCCGTACCGGTCGATCCGCCCGATGCGCTGTTCCAACCGGGACGGGTTGAACGGGATGTCCAGGTTGATCAGCCGGTGGCAGTGGCGTTGCAGGTCGATGCCCTCCCCTGCGGCGTCGGTGGCCAGCAGGATCCGCACCGGCTCGACCGCCGGGTCCCGGGTGAACCGTTGCCGGATGATCTCCCGATCCTCGGCCGGGGTGGAGCCCTGGATCACCGCGAGGACCTTCTCGAAGCCCTGCTGGTCGAGGACCCGCCTGACCCATTCCAGGGTGTGCGCGTACTCGGTAAAGATCACCACTCGCTCGTTGGTCCAGTGCCGGCCGTCCGGGCGGCAGATCGCCTCCAGGGTCGACACCAGGGCCTCCAGTCGGGCATCGGGGCGGTTCTCGAACCCCAGCCCCCATTCGGCCAGTCGCTCAAGCTCACCGGGCTGGGCCGCGACCAGGGGGTCGGAGGACTTGCTGTGCCGCAAGGTGGTCGCCTCGTCCTGCTCCCACAGCCCCTCCTCCTCGTCGGCCTGCCCCTCGCCGAGGATGTCGTCGTAGTCCCAGTCACCCAGGCCGCTGCCGGTGGTGCGGGCGGCCAGGTACTGGTCGAGCGTCATCCCGAACGCCCACGGGCTGGACAGGAACCGCTTCTTGAACAGCATCGCGGTGATGTCCCCGGACGCCCCGGTCCGGTTCGCCTTCGCACTCTGGGCGAGGATCCGGTCGAGCAGGGCGAACATCTCCTGCTCGGTCTCACCCGGCACGAACGGGATCACCTTGACCTGCCTCGGCTGGAACCCCTTCTCGGGCAGGTCCCGCTTGAGGCGGCGGACGGTCACCTCCCGCAGCGCCTTCTCGTCCAGGTTCGCGCCCCGGCTGAACCGCCGGGAGTCGATCATCTCCATCAGGGCGGTGAACGACTCCGGATGCCCGTTGTGCGGGGTGGCGCTCAGGAACAGCCGGTGCTCGCACGTGTTGGCCAGGTCTCGGACCGCGATCGTGCGCTGGGTGTCCACGGCGTACCCCCGCCCGCCGCCGATCACCGACGGCCCGGACGGGGCGACGTGGTGGGCCTCGTCGACGACCAGGATGTCGAAGGCGTACCGCTTGGCGCTGCCGGCCTGGCTGGTCTGGGCGTAGACGTCACGCAGCATCCGCTGCGCCCGCACCCCGGGCAGCCAGGCCATGCTCACGATCACCCTGGGGTACAGCAGGAACGGGTTGGCGTGCAGCCCGTGGGTACGGCGGACCTGGCGCATCATCTCGCTGTTGATGATGGTGAACTCCAGGCCGAACTTGTCGCGCATCTCGTCCTGCCACTTCAGCGCGAGGCTGGGTGGGCAGACCACGATCGAAGTCCGGGCCCGGTGCCGCAGCAGCAACTCCTGAACCACCAGTCCGGCCTCGACGGTCTTACCCAGGCCCACGTCGTCGGCCAGCAGCAGGTTGGTCCGCGACGACGACAGCGCCCGGCGCAGCGGCTCCAACTGGTAGGCCTCCACGGACACGCCACTGTGGAAGGGTGCCTGGATGCTGCGGTCGTCTGCGGAGGTCACCGCACCCCAGCGCATCGCGTCGACGAATCCGGCCAGGGTGTTCGGGTCGTCGAATGCCTCCGGGGTGATCTGGGTGGGCAGCCCCTGGGCGGGGGTGACGGTGTGACCAACCTCCAGTTCCCACACCACGGTGAGTTCCTCGCCGAGCCGGTCCTCGTCGAGCGCCTGGAGGGTGACGGCGTGGTCCAAAGCCGCGACGGTCTCATCGGCTGGGCTGCGGGGCAGGCCCTGTTCCTGGACGTGGGCCACCGCCCAGGTGGAGCCTCGGACCTCGACCACCTGCCCCGGTTCGGGAACGGTCGGGAATGTGACAGATCCTAATGTTTGGGATTTCAGCGTTGAGGCAGTCACGCAATGACCTTAATGGTCCAGGGCATCCCCACCGGAGCCGCGCGGCCTCAGGTCTCAGCCAAGTTCACCGGTATCGCGATGCAGTCGCGGTCAAGGAGCATCCAGAAGGCTCGGAGAACTCGGCAGCCGAGCAACCACGGTGGAATTACGAAGGCGACGACATCGTGGCCTCGCTGTCCGCCGGTCCTCCGGCCGAGGAGCAAGGCAACGCCGAGACATTTCCATGCTTTCGTTGGGGTTCGATCTACTCCCTGATGGCCAACTCCGGAAGGTGGCCACCGCCGTCGCGGTGATCAGAACGCGCGCCACGACCCGATGCGAT